>JABBOB010000018.1 GCA_019352055.1 Acidobacteriota bacterium | reverse complement strand
AGTTTGTCGATCGCGGACTGCACGGACTGCAGGTACCCCACGGAGGTGTAGGTGCCCCCCGAGACGGTGCTGACGTTGGTCGACTGGGATGCGAGGATCTCGTTCAGCAAAGTCGGCGGGACGGCCTGCGCGACCGACTGGTCGTAGTTGCTGGAATCGGGGATCGTCACCACCGTGATACCGGCGATCTTCTTCCCCGTGAACTTCACGTCGACCTGGACGGCGCCGTAGGGGGTGTTCTCGGAGGCCCCGCTGATCGTCCTGACGGCGCCCGACGCGGCGGTGCCCGACGCCTTGCCGCCTGCCGCGGCCGTCGACGTGCTCGCCTTCGGAGGCGTCGTAGCGGGCGCAGCACCGGCGTTCGACGCGCCGACTGCCGGCACCGGGCTCTGGAGGAGTCGCAGTCCGAGCGTCGCGGAGAGACCTGCGAAGATCGCGACGAAAAGCGTCGTCCCCTGCCATTTCCTCTTCATCGTTCGTTCCTCTTCTATCCCAGGCTCAAGACTTCGCGGTGGATGAGGCTGCTGCTGAGGCCGATCTCGGACAAGGAGCTCTCCGCGGTCAGGCCCATCGCCTCGGGACCGCAGATGTAGACCTCGCGCTCGAGGATGTCCTTCACCGCGCGACGGATCCTCCGCGGCTCCAACGGGTCGTACCCCAGCGACCGGCGGCTGCCGACGACGACGTGGAGACGCATCGGCTGCAGGTTCCGCAGCTCGTGCTCCAGCGGAGCCGGACCGTCGACGCTGCTGCGGTAGATCGTCACCACGTCGCGTCCCTCTGCGACGAAGCTCTTCGCGAGCGCCAGGATCGGCCCGATGCCGGCACCGCCGGCGATGAGCAGCACCTTGCGCCGCTGACTCGCGTCGGGCGTGAAATGCCCGAACGGGCCTTCGGCGAAGACGATCGTGCCCGGCTTCAAGTGGCGCATGAGGGTCGTGTGGTCACCGAGTGCGCCCACCGTGATCCGCATGCGCCCATCCCAGGGGAGGCGGGAGAGCGAGAACGGATGCGCCGACCAGAAATGTCCGGCACTCGCGAAGCGGAACATCATGAACTGCCCCGCGACCGCGTGGAGCTCGCTCAGATGCGGTCCCTCGAGCCAGACGCTGTGGAGCCCCGGACCCTCGTCGACGACGTGCGTGACCCGCATCCGGAATCGGAATGCCGAGAGGGTCGGCAGGATGAAGCGCCACGTGAGCAGAGCGGACGCGGTTGCGAGGTACAGCGCGATCCACAGGATTCGATTGAACGGATTCTGAATGAACGCGATGCCCGCGCTGAGCTCGTGGAAGAAGGTGAGGAAGATCGCGAGGTAGGACGTCAGGTGAAGCCAGTACCAGATCTCGTAACTGATCCTGGCGCGTGGAATGCGGGCACTGCTGTACCCCACAGCGAAGAAGAGGAGGGTGCCGATCAGCGCCGCGAGCATGTCCGGGTACGACGTCAGGACCGTCATGGTCGCCGACCACGGCGTGCTCGAGGTGAGCAACTGGATGCCCAGGATCATGAGCAGGACGTGGCTGATCACCAGGAAGAGCACGGTGGTTCCGAGCGTCCGATGCCAGGAGACGAGCCGATCGAGCCCGACCGCCCGCTCGAACCAGGGAATCCGGGCGATCAGGAGCACCTGCGCGCAGATGAGGAAGGCTCCGACCATCCCGGCCAGCTCGCCGAGCGCTGTCGCGGTGGCCGCGGGCGTCGGATGACTCGTCGACGGTGTGCCGAACCACCACATCGCGACGGAGATGACGCTGCCCGCGACGATCGCGACGCGCAGCGTGCCCGAACCGCGCCGCGTGGAAGCTCGCGCGCCGGCGATTCGCATCGATGCCACAGGGTCAGGCTAGGGCTGGATACCCAGCCGTGGTCAGGGGCTTACCTGCCGCCGGCTGAGCATCCGCGTGTGGAGATTTGAATATTGACATCGACCCTGTGTCGCCGGTCGGACCTCATCGGGGACCGAGGCGGTCGATCGCGCCGTTCCGCTTCTCGAGATCGTCCTCGACGAGGGCTTGGAGCTCGTGGTCCGGCGCTTCCTCGACGGCGATCAGACGATCGTCTGCACGAGGGAGGGCACGGAGGATCTCGTCGAGCTTGCGCTGCGTAGCGGTCTGCTGGCGGGCCTGGGTGTGCTGGATCGCGAACACCAGGATGAGCGTGACCGTGGAGCTGACGATGAACAGCACGTTGTCCCACCATGCGGGGAAGTCGGTCACGACTCCGAACACCACCCACGCGAGGATCGACGCCGCCGCGACGAGGCCGGCGGTGGAGTGCGCGGTCGCCGCGTTCATCCGGTGCAGCACGACGCTGCTCCACCGGCGCCCCGGGTACCGGCGGGGCGAGCCGGCGAACAAGCCTCGGCGCCATCGTGGAAGTCCAGGGGTCGTTCCAAGACGGTCGTCGTTCACGGGCCGATGCTGTCACCCGCGCATGGACGACGCGTCCGACTCGTCCGCGTGGACGCCGCCGATGGCGCCGTCGGCGGAGAGGCCGGGTCAGCCGAGCCGCAGGATCCCGAGCTCCATCGCGCGCGTGACCGCTCGGGTCCGGTCGTTCACGCCGAGCTTCTCGTACGTGTGGATCAGGTGGGTCTTCACGGTCGCCTCGCTCACGTACAGTGCGGCGGCGATCGCGGGGTTGCTGAGCCCGGCGGCGACGAGTGTCAGGATCTGGGTCTCGCGGGGGCTCAACCGCGGTGCGGGCGACCTCGCGCGATCCACCAGAAGCGCGGCGATGCTCGGTGCGAGAGCCGTCTCACCCCGTGCGACGGCGCGGACGCCGGCGAGGATCTCCTCCTGCGGCGCCGCTTTCAGCAGGTATCCGCGTGCTCCCGCCTCGATCGCGGCCAGGATGCTGTCGTCCGAGTCGTAGGTGGTCAGGACCATGACCTTGGTGAGCGGTCGGACGGCGAGGATGCGCGAGGTCGCCTCATCGCCGTCGATCCCCGGCATCCGGAGGTCCATCAGCACGAGGTCCGGCGCGAGCCCGATGGCCAGCTGGACCGCCTCCAGCCCGGTCGACGCCTCGCCGACGACCTCGATGTCGTCGGCGGCCCTGAGCAGCGCGACGATCCCGCTGCGGACGATCGGGTGGTCCTCCGCGACCAGGACGCGGATCACGCCGGGACGACCCGGGGCACGGGGAGGGAGGCGACGAGGGTGGTGCCCGCGCCCGGCGCGCTGGTGACGGCGAGCCGACCTCCGACGAGCGCGAGCCGTTCGCGCATCCCCCCGAGTCCGAAGCCGCTCGGCGTGCTCGAGGCGTCGAAGCCCCTCCCGTCATCGCTGACGCGCAGCTCGACGTCGTCCCCGAACACACGGACGACGACGGACACCCGAGCGGCGGCCGAGTGGTTCCGCACGTTCGCCAGGGCCTCCTGGGCGCAGCGGAGCAGCACGACCTGGCTGCCTCGATCGAGGGTGGGCTCGTCGTCGACCGCCACCGTGATGTCGACGCCGGTCTCCCTCCTGGACCGCTCGCCCAGCCGCTGCAGCGCGACGGCCAGGCCGTGGCCGTCGACGCCGGCCGCGGCTCCGGACGCCACCAGGGCTCTGGTCTCCGCGAGTGCGTGGCGCGCGTTCTCCTCGAGGATCTCGAGCCGGACGGCCGCGGCGGGGGCGTCGCCGTCGGCGAGCTCGCGCCTGCCCTGCTGCGCCGTGAGCACCAGGCCGGCCAGATCCTGCGCGATCGTGTCGTGGATCTCGCGCGCGAGCCGCTCGCGCTCGCTCATCGCCCCCGCTTCGCGCCCGAGCGCCTCGAGCCGTGCCTGCGCGACGCCGAGGTCGTCGATCAGCTGCTGGCGTTCGGTGATGGTGCAGTACACCCGGGTGAACCACAGCCCGATGCCGAGGCTGAGACCGAGGGACAGCACGCAGGTGATCGCGGTGGAGGCGAGCGCGTCGGGGCCGGTGCCCGTCGAGGCGGTCAGCCCGACGCCGACCGACCCCACCAGCAGCACGTTGGCGACCAGTGCACGGCGGAGGCTCCCGGCGAAGAACCAGACGATCGGATACGCGATGCACTGCAGGGTGGCGAGGAAGGGCGAGAACGCCGTCGCCGCACCGGTCGTCACGATCACCGCGGCGATCAGCGCGAACGACGCGGGCGGGCTCGCCGGCGCGCGGGGGCCGAGTGCGAACCATGCCGTCGCGAGCACGAGCATGGTCGTGATGCCGCCGGCCAGATGCGTGGGGGAGGGGCGCTGCGCCGCGAGCAGGATCGCGAGCACCACCACCGTCACGGCGACCGCCACATGCCACCAGCGCTGGGCCCTCATGGTCTAACTATCCCGGCGGATCCAGCGGAACGTCACCCGGCAGAGCACGAGTCCGACGACGAGCCAGATCGACGTCACCAGCGCGACCCCGGCCAGGTCCCATGTGCCGCCTTGCTCGATCGCGCTGAAGCCGCTGGGGAGGAAGACGGAGCGCATCCCCTGCGCGAGCCACTTCAGCGGGAAGACCGCGGCGACGTTCTGCAGCCAGACCGGGAGCTGTGAGAACTGGAGGTAGACGCCCGAGATGAACTGCAGCACGAGGGTGATGGGGATCACGACCGCGGTCGCGCTCTTCCCGGTGCGCGGCAGCACGCTCAGCGCGACACCGAGCACCGCGCAGGTCGCCGCGCCGAGCAGGAACACCCAGCCGAACGTGACCCAGGTCGACGCGACGGCGGGCAGCGGCACCTGGAACGCGAGGCGAGCGACCACGAGCAGCAGTGCGGCCTGCAGCAGCGCTGAGACGAGCACCTCGCCCATCTTGCCGATGAAGTAGCTGAACACCGGCAGCGGGGATCCGCC
This sequence comes from Acidobacteriota bacterium, assembly GCA_019352055.1. Taxonomy (GTDB): domain Bacteria; phylum Actinomycetota; class Actinomycetes; order Actinomycetales; family Microbacteriaceae; genus Amnibacterium. The sequence continues at coordinate 40,628 of JABBOB010000018.1, read as the reverse complement.
CAGTCGCTTCAGGGTGCCGTCGCTCCGCTCACCGGCGATCTCGACCGCCATGTTCTGGGTGCCGGTCAGCAGCAGGCCGGCCGCGAGCATCCCCGGCAGGTAGTACCTCGCGGCGCTGACGGCGTGGCCGGCCGCATCCTTGCCGAAGTCGAAGTTGCTGAACGCGACCGAGAAGATCGTGAGGAAGACCACGGGGAAGAGGAAGGTGAAGAAGACCGAGTCGCCCTGTCGGAAGTAGCCGCGGACCTCGTAGCGCACCCGGCCGAGGCCGAGTCGGATCGTGCGCTGCAGCGGGCTTCGCAGCACCGGGAGGGTGGTCGTGGTGGTGGTCATCGGGACAGCTCCAGTTCCTGCGGGGCGGGTTCGTGCTCCGAGACGAGCGCGAGGTAGACGTCTTCGAGGCTGGGCCGCACGACCTCGAGGTGCTCGGGCTCGCCGCCCGCCCGCACGAGCTCGGCGACGACCGCGCCGGGATGATCGGTCCGGCGTTCGTGAGCCCCGGAGGCGTCGCGCCACCGCACGACGGGAACCCGGGCCTCCGGGCCTCCGATCCGGTCGAGCGTCCCGACGTCGATGAGCCTGCCGCCCATGATCACGCCCGCTCGGTCGCTGAGCTGTGCCGCCTCGTCGAGGTAGTGGGTGGTCAGGAGGATGGTGGTCCCCTCCGCCTTGAGCCGGTGGATCAGCTCCCAGAAGCTCCTGCGCGCCTCGGGGTCGAACCCCGTCGTCGGCTCGTCGAGGAACAGCAGCTGCGGGCGTCCCACGATGCCGAGCGCGACGTCGACCCGGCGACGCTGACCGCCGGAGAGCCGACGGATGAGGGTGGTGGCCTTGTCCTGCAGACCGACGGCGGCGATGACCTCGTCGACGTCACGCGGGTTCGAGTAGTAGCCGGCGAACTGCCCGAGCTGCTCCCGCACCGTGACGTTGCCGCTCTCGCCCGTGTCCTGCAGGACGATGCCGAGATGGGCCTTCCAGTCCGTGCCGCCATGCCGCGGATCGACGCCGAGGACGCTCACCTCCCCGTCGGATCGGTCTCGATAGCCCTCGAGGATCTCGATGGTCGTGCTCTTGCCGGCGCCGTTCGGCCCGAGCAAGGCGAAGGTCTCGCCCCGTTCGATGTCGAAGCTCACCCCGTCCAGCACGGTGCTGCCTCCGTAGGTCTTCCGCAGGTTCCGGACATGGACCACCGGATCCGAGTTCGTCATGGCCTCAGAGTCCTCGCCTCGGATCCCGTCCACCAGCCGTCGACCGGTCGACACCGGTATCCACCGATCGGTGGATGCGGGTCCGCGCTCGACGACCTGCGGACTGCGTCGCTGCGCCGGCGTTCCGAGCTGAGGCCGCGCCTGCTCCTCCGGCTCGAGCGCGACGATTCGACGCGCGCGTGAGCCACGGATCGAGACCGCGTGCGTCGTCTCGGACGGCACACTCGCCGGATCTCGTAGGAGGTGGTCGAGGTCATCGGCGTCGAGTCCTGTCGGTCGGGCGATGTGTGCCCGAGTGAGCTCGCGTTCGATCGTCTGCGTCTCGAGGATCCCTTTGAACCGCTCGTCCTCACCGATCCGCGATGGGCTGCCGCAGGCCGTCAGCGATCTCAGCGGCTCCCGACGACATGGCGGTCAGCTGCCCATGCCCGTCGACGCGCCCGGCCTTCTCGACGAGCAGCGCTCGAACGAGGACGCAGGCGCGCAATCGGTCCGGTACCGCGGTACGGGCAGGAAGTCGGCCCCCCCGGGTGACGCGGCCGACCACCGCCGTCCGTACCGTGAGCACCATGACCACACTCGCGTCGAGCCCCGTTCGACGCACCGAACCGCGCACGACGAGGGCCGGTGGTGCGGAGCGCTCGAACGCGAGCTCGTACACCGCTCTGGCGCAGCGCATCAAGGCCGAAGGGCTGCTGGAGCGGCGGCACGGGTGGTACGCGTTGCGCGGTGCCGGGCTGGCCCTCCTCCTCGGGATCGGCATCGCGATGCTGGCACTCCTCGGCCGCACCTGGTGGCAGCTGCTCGTCGCGGTCTACTTCGCCTTCGTCTTCACCCAGATCGCGTATCTCGCGCACGACAGCGCGCACAAGCAGATCTTCGCCTCAGGCCCACGCGGCGAGGTCGTCTCCCGGGTCATCAGCAACCTGTTCGTCGGCCTCAGCTACGGATGGTGGATGAACAAGCACACCCGGCATCACGCGAACCCCAACACCATCGGCAAGGACCTGGACGTGCTGCCGGGCGCGGTCGTCTTCGTCCCCGACGACATGGCGAGTCGGCACGGTCTCACGCGCTGGCTCACCGCCCGGCAGGGGTACTACTTCATCCCGATCCTGCTGCTCGCCGGCATCGATCTGCACCTCAGCGCCCTCAAGGCGATCGCCGGGCCGGAGCCCTTGCAGCACCGCGGGCAGGAGGGAGCGCTCATCGCCGTGCGCCTGCTCGGCTTCTCCGCACTGGTGCTGCTGCTGCTCGGTCCGGGCATCGGCACGGTGTTCATGGCCGTGCAGCTGGCGTTCTTCGGGCTCTACATGGGCGGCACGTTCGCCCCGAACCACACCGGCATGCGTCTCATCGGGCACGGGCAGAAGGTCGACTACCTCCGCCGTCAGGTGCTCACCTCCCGCAACATCTCGGGCGGGTGGCTGGCCGCGACCCTGATGGGCGGCCTGAACTACCAGATCGAGCACCACCTCTTCCCCAACATGCCGAGCATCAACCTCAAGCGCACCAGGGTCATCGTGCGCGGTTACTGCGCGGACCTCGGCGTCGACTACGAGGAGCACACCTTCTTCGGGGCGTGGCGCATCGTGCTCCGGTACCTCCACCGCGTCGGCGTGCGCCATGCCGATCCATTCGACTGCCCCGCCGCGCTCGCCTTCCGCACCGCCTGAGGCAGCGACGAGCGCTACTCGCCCCTGGCGACCGCGAGCCGGGTGTTCACCCGCTTGAGCGGCGCGTTCGGATCGTGCGGCTGAGGAACGGCGTCGAGGCTGAACTCCGCGATCGCGCCCGGCCGGAAGACGAGGCAGTGGGTCGATCCGCCGAACTGGAAGTGGCCGAGCTCGTCGCCCTTCGTGACGTGCTGTCCCGGGGTCGCGGTCGGGGCGATGATGCAGGAGGAGACCTCGACCATGCCCACGGGGACGAACGCCATCAGCCCGATCACGGGATCGTCCGCCCGGATGATGAAGATCGCTCGCGCGGCGACGTGCGTGATGTAGCCCTGCGAGTCGATCGGCTCGGTCGCGTCCGCACCCTCGGTGTCCGCCTCGGAGTAGTAGGTGCCCTCCTGGAGGTACGCCCGGACGATCGTCCCCGACACCGGGCTGTGCCAGCGGTGGTAGTTGTTCGCGCTGAGGAAGGCCTGGTAGACGGTGCCTCCGACGAACTCGTCGACCGCCTCGTCACCGGCCAGCATGTCCTCGAGGGAGTACGGCTGGCTCTTGATCCAGAAGCGGTCCCGGCGTTCGACGTCCGTGGCGACGCCGTAGGGCGTCGACTCGCAGGCGCTCACGATGACCTTGTCGTCGTCGGGATCGGCGACCGGCCTCGCGCCGTCGCGGAAGCGACGCGTGAAGAAGTCGTTCCAGGACGTGAAGCCCCAGTGCTCGTCGTCGGGGTCGTAGCGGTAGTCGTCCATCCCGATGGTCGCCCGTGCCCGTTCGGACTTCCAGCCGGTCTCCGAGTCGTTCAGCACGTAGAGGGACTCCTCGCTGCTGAGGAAGTCGCACCAGACCGAGAGCACCTTCCGGAGCATCAGGTTCAGTCGTGGGTCGCGGTAGGCGGCGAACCCCGACGTCGTCCCCATCGTCCAGTCCAGGACGGCGCCGAGCGGTGTCGCCGCCATCTCGTCACCGAACTCCGGCGCCATGGTGAGCACCTCGTCGATCATCGCGAGCAGCTCGTCGACGCTGTCGAACGGCCGGTCCTCGTACTGCTTGCCGACCGGTGCCTCCGCGATCATCCGCTCGAAGTACATCCGCAGCACCGGATCGCCGTCGAGCAGCGCGGCGAACTCCTGCATCACCGGTGACAGCTCGACGGGCTCACGCTCGGCGACACGGCGTCGGTGCCCCGTGAGCCAGGCCTCGAGGTCCTCCTGCTCGGGGAGCCAGCCGGCTCGTCGCTTCGTGTCGGGACGGTCGGCGGCAGCGCTCATGCGTGCACGGTAGCCCCGCGAGCCGCGCGCCCGGTCGGAGGAGGGGTGCAGAGTGGACCGATCCGAGCCGAGGGCACCGGGAGGCGGACGTGCGCAGGATCGTCGTGCAGGAGCACATCACCCTCGACGGCGTGGTGCAGGGTGGCGGCGGACCCGACGAGGACCGCGAGGGCGGCTTCGATCAGGGCGGCTGGGCGATGGCGTTCGACGCCGAGCACGGCGCCGCGGACCACCCGATCGTGCAGGAGTGGGAAAGTCGGACGGAGGCGCTCCTGCTCGGGCGGAAGACCTACGACATCTGGGCCGGCGCCTGGGGCGTGTGGGACGAAGACGCTGAAGGGACGCTGGGGGAGTTCACGCGGCGCTACAACCGCGTGCCCAAGTACGTCGCCTCCCGCACGCTGACCGAGCCGGGGTGGCGGAACACCCACGTGCTGGGCGACGACGTGCCGGCGGCCGTCGCGGCGCTGCGGGAGGGGCCGGGCGGCGAGATCCGCGTGTGGGGCAGCACCGAGCTGGTGCGCACGCTCGCCGAGCACGACCTCATCGACGAGTACCGGCTGATCGGCTACCCGATCGTGCTCGGTACCGGCAAGCGGCTCTTCGCCGACGGCTTCCCGCGCACGACGTTCGCGCTCGCCGAGTCGCGGGCACTGCCGTCGGGCGTGGTGGTCACCGTGCTCCGGAGGCGCTGACCGGGACCCGTCGCTCGGCGCGTGCCGATGGCGTGACGGTGGACCCGAAACGGTGTCGGAGGGGGTCGATACTCTGTTCGCATGTCGGAGGAGTGGATGAGCGACGAGAGTCGCACACCCGTTCTCCCTGCCGGCATGGCGCGGCGGTGGTGGATGGATCACCGTCAGGTGTGGCCGACGATGGTCGTGCAGACGCTCCATGCCGAGCCGGCGTCGTCCCCCGATGCGGATGCGCACGCGGGTCTGACCTACTGGGACTCCGAGACGCGCGGGTGGGCGCTGCAATGCCTGGGCGATGCGGGGATGGATCCGGCGGCCTGGTCGGTGCGGGTCTCGATCGCGGATTGGACCGACGTCCCTCCGGCCGAACGGCGGGGGATCCCGTCGGCGCCGAACGCGCTCCCCGAGCCGGACCCGGTGTTCGCCGCGCTGGCCGACGTGGAGGACGAGCAGCGACTGCACCAGCGGATGGAGGCTCGCCGGGTCACCGCCGCGGTGCGGGCATGGCGCGTCGCGCTGGATGAGGAAGGGCGGCCGGGCGCTGCGAACACCCCGTACCAGAAGGGCTTCTTCATCGATCTCGCCGCGAAGCTGAAGATCGCGAGCTGCACGGCGATGACCTTGGTGCACACCGCCGACCGGCTGGAGCGGGACCTTCCGCTGACCTGGGATCGGTTCCTGGCCGGGCGGGTGCCGTGGCGCGCGATGCAGATAGTGCACGCGGCGATCGACGGCCTCGACGCCGCCGTGCTCCCCGCGTTCGACGCCGGCGTGGTGATCAAGCTCGACGAGGTGCTCATCGGCAGCCTGCCGGATGCGCTGCGGCGGCTGGCGGAACGTCTGCAGCCCTCGACGGCCGATGAGCGCCATGACCGCGCCGCCGCCCGCCGCCGGTACACGATCGAGCCCGCCGCAGACGGCATGGGCTGGCTGCACCTGTACGCCCCGATGGTGGAGCTGCTGGCGATGGATCATCAGGTGTCGAAGCAGGCCATCGCCGCGCACGGCACGGCGGGGGAGCGTCGCGGGATCCAGACCCTCAAGGCGGACGTGCTCCGCGACGGGCTCCGGGCCTTCCTCCGCGCCGACGCGGTCCCCGGTGAGGAAGGGGATGCGCTCGTCACGGGTCGGACCGGCGTCGAGCCCCGCGTGTCCATCCTGATCCCCGCGTTGACCGCGCTCGGCCACGCGACCGCGTCGCCGGTCCTGCAGGGGTACGGACCGATCGGGATCCGGACCGCGCTGCGCCTGGCCGGTGAGGCGACCTCCTGGGTGCGGGTCCTGACCGACCCGTTCACCGGTGCGATCCTCACCGTCGGGCGGAAGCGGTACCGGCCCACGAAGGACATGCGGGCCCTGCTCCGCCTCCTCGACGGCGGATCGAGAGGCCCTGGTCGGGCTCGCGGGCCGGACGAGTCCGACGTGGACCACAACGAGTCGTTCCGGCTGGGCGATGGGCGGGGTGAGACGTCCATCGACAACCTCGTGCTGCTGTCCCGTGTCGACCACGGCATCAAGACCGCCGGGGAGGCCCACGTCGACCTGCTGCTCGACCGCACCGTGGTCTGGGAGACCCGATCCGGCAACAAGTACGTCACCCGACCACCGGACCTCCCGCAACCCACCCCGATCCCACCCGAGCTCATCGATCCTGCCGACTGCCCCTTCTGAGCTCAGCGCCAGCGCGCCAGCGCGCCAGCGCGTCGTGCATCGGTCGCGCGGGGTCCTCGTCGACCCACGCGACGTGCCCGTCGGGGCGCACCAGCAGCGCGGTGGGCGGCGGCACCGAGCCGATGACCGGCAGCTCCCAGGGGCCCTGGTGCCTCGCGTCGACGAGCTGGACGCGATGCGGGAGCGCTGCGCCGTCGAACCGACCGGGCTCGCCGAGGTTCAGCAGGAGGTGGCGGGCGTCGTGGAGGAGGGCGAAGACCCGCATGACGTCGAGCCCGTGGATGAGGGCGGCGATCCGGATGCGGGGCTCGTCCATCCGCACGAGCTCGTCGACGGTCCGGGCGAGCGCGGCCGTCCGGTCGTCTGCGCGCTGCAGCACCGTCTGCGCCATCGAGTGCTCCAGCGCCCGCGCGCCCGCGGGGTGCCGCTCGGCGCCGTAGGTGTCCAGCAGGGCGTCGGGCGACGTGCCGGCGAGCAGGATCCGCCCCCGGCGGTACTCCGCCGCCTGGCGCGTCGCGTCGATGAACCGCGAGATCCAGACCGGGCTGTGCACGCCGAAGTCGGTCCCGTACACGGCGACGAGCAGGCCGTGGACGCCCGTCGCATCCTGGCGCATGCCCGTCGGCGGCTCCTCCGCCACCTCGACCTCGGCGATCAGGGTGCTCCGGGTCGCTTCGGATCCCGGGAACGCGATCCCCGCCTGCCTGCGGACGAGGCTGCGGCCGCCGTCGGCGCCGACGAGGTACCGGGCGCGCACCACCGCACCGTCCGCGAGCCGGGCCTCGACGCCGTCCTCGTCCTGGTCGACGCCGACCACTTCCGCCCCGCGCCGCGTCGGCACCCCGAGCTCGTCGACCCACCCGGCGAGGATCGGCTCCATCCGGTCCTGCCACAGTGCGAGGCCGTACGGGTGCCGCGTCGGGAGATCCCCGATGTCGAGCACCGTGGCGCCGAACCGGGCCGTCTGAGCGGTGTGGCCGGCCGCCAGGAAGCGATCGGCGATGCCGCGCTGGTCGAGGATCTCGATCGTCCGCGAGTGGATGCCGCCCGCCCGGCTCCCGACCAGGTCGGCGGTGGGCCTCCGCTCCAGGATCTCGACGTCCACGCCCGCCAGCGCGAGCTCGCCGGCGAGCATCATCCCCGTCGGGCCGCCCCCGACCACGATCACCTCGGCCATCGGGTCCTCCTCCTGCGTCGGCGCCGTCGGCGCGCTGCGGCACCGCAGGGCGCGGAGGGGGTCTCGCGGCAAGGGGACCCCTCGCGCGTACCCTTGAGGCACGGCAGGGGAGCGCGCCCGATGCGGCCGGCCCGCGCGGCGGTGGGACCTTCGCCACGAACCGGCGGCGACCGGGGCCCTACACTCGCGGCCGTGGCGAACATCTTCGACGTCGCCAAGGCGGCCGGCGTGTCCCACCAGACGGTGTCGCGCGTCCTGAACCGCGACATGACGGTCGGTCCCGAGCTCCGGCAGCGCGTCGAGGACGCCATCGGGCGCCTCGACTACCGCCCGAGCGCTGCGGCCCGGGCGCTCGCCCGCCGTCGCACGCGGACGATCGGGCTGCTCGTGGTCGGGCTCCCGTTCCACGGCCCTGCGAGCGTCGCGAACGGGTTCAACGCCGCCGCCCGGCGGAGCGAGCTGGACGTGGCGATCGCGGCGACCGACGGCATCGACGTGGCGGACGTGCGACAGGCCGCCGACACCCTGCTCGGACAGGACGTGCGCGCGGTCGTCGTCGTCGCTCCCGGCCCCTCGGCGGGTGCCGCGCTCGCGGATCTCGCCGCACGGCTGCCGGTCGTCACCAGCGTCGACGTCGTGCCGGGCGCGTCGGTCGTCCCGGTCGACGACGAGGGCGGCGCCGAGCTCGCCGTCGAGCATCTCGCCGCACTCGGCCACCGCGAGGTGCTGCATCTCGCCGGCCCGGACGACTGGACGGAGGCGGCCCAGCGCATCGCCGGCTGGCGCGCTGCCTCCGCTCGGCTCGGGCTCGCGACCCCTGAGGTGCTGCGCGGCGACTGGAGCGCGTCGAGCGGATACGTGCTCGGGGCGCGGCTCGCGGCCGAAGGCGTCCCGACCGCGATCTTCTCCGCGAACGACCAGACCGCGCTCGGCGTGCTCGCCGCCTTCCGCGAGCGCGGCGTGCGCGTGCCGGAGGACGTGAGCATCGTCGGCTACGACGACATCCCCGAGGCCGCGTTCTTCGCGCCGCCGCTCACCACGCTCCGCCCGGACTTCGCCGGACTCGGCCGACGCATGCTGACCCGCGTCGAGCGCCTGCTGGCGGATGAGCGCCCGGAGCAGCAGCCGGGGCTGCTGCCCGATCTCGTCGTGCGGTCCTCGACCGCCGCGCGCCGGTGATCGGCGGCGAGCGGGCGGCCACCAGCGACCGGCCACGGTGGCGCACCCGAGGATCGGAGGGATAAAGTGAGCGCTCACTTCGAGTCGATGGAGATGCGATGACGGGTCGGCCGACATGACCGGGTTCGGGGATGCCGTGGACGCGTCGATCGACCGGGTGCGTCACGAGGTGGCGGCGCTGCACGCGGAGCTCGTCCGGTCCGGCCTGGTGGTGTGGACGGGCGGCAACGTGTCGGGCCGGGTGCCCGGAGCCGACCTCTTCGTCATCAAGCCGTCCGGCGTCCCGTACGACGCGCTGGCCGCCGGCGACATGATCCTCTGCGATCTCGACGGCTCGGTGATCGAGGGGAGCGAGGGCAGCCACCGCAGCCCCTCCTCCGACACCGCCGCCCACGCGTACGTGTACCGGCACATGCCGGAGGTCGGTGGCGTCGTGCACACGCACTCCACCTACGCGTGCGCCTGGGCGGCGCGTGGCGAGGAGATCCCCTGCGTGCTCACCGCGATGGCCGACGAGTTCGGCGGCCCCATCCCGGTCGGCCCGTTCGCGATCATCGGCGACGACTCCATCGGCCGCGGCATCGTCGAGACCCTGTCCGGTCACCGGAGTCGGGCCGTGCTGATGCGCAACCACGGCCCGTTCACGATCGGCACGGATGCCCGCGACGCGGTCAAGGCCGCCGTGATGGTCGAGGACGTCGCCCGCTCCGTGCACATCGCCCGACAGCTCGGCGAACCGGTGCCCATCCCGCCGGACGCGATCGACCGCCTGTTCGACCGATACCAGCACGTGTACGGGCAGTCGTCCGGCACCCGCTTCGACACCGACCCGGAGTAACCCCAGATGACGGAGCTCGACACCACCCTGGACGCCTACCGGGTCCTGTTCCTCACCGGCAGCCAGCACCTCTACGGCCCGGAGACGCTCGCGCAGGTCGCCGACCAGTCCCGCGCGATCGCGGACGAGCTCGCGGCGGGCGTGCCCGTACGGGTCGAATGGCAGAGCGTGCTCACCGACGCCGACGCGATCCGTCGCGCGATGCTCGAGGCGAACAGCGACGACTCGGTGATCGGCGTCATCGCGTGGATGCACACCTTCAGCCCCGCGAAGATGTGGATCGGCGGCCTCACCGCGCTGCAGAAGCCGCTCCTCCACCTGCACACGCAGGCGAACGTCGCGCTGCCCTGGTCGGAGATCGACTTCGACTTCATGAACCTGAACCAGGCCGCGCACGGCGACCGCGAGTTCGGCTACATCGAGGCCCGGATGTCCGTGCCCCGCACGACGGTCGTCGGGCACGTGTCGGATCCCGCCGTGCGGGCGAAGGTGGAGGCGTGGGAGCGCGCCGCCGCCGGTCGTGCCGCCGCGCGGAGCCTGAAGCTCGCCCGGTTCGGCGACAACATGCGCTTCGTCGCGGTGACCGAGGGGGACAAGACCGAGGCGGAGATCCGCTTCGGCATGCAGGTCAACACGTGGGGCGTGAACGAGCTCGCGGACCGCGTCGCGCAGGTGGCGGACGCGGACGTCGACGCGCTCGTCGCCGAGTACGACGAGGTGTACGAGGTCGTGCCCGAGCTGCGGCCGGGCGGCGACCGTCGGCAGTCGTTGCGGGACGGCGCGGCGATCGAGCTCGGACTGCGCTCGTTCCTCGAGGACGGCGGCTTCGGCGCGTTCACGACGAACTTCGAGGACCTCGGCTCGCTCAAGCAGCTGCCGGGTCTCGGTGTGCAGCGCCTGATGGCGGAGGGCTACGGCTTCGGCGCCGAGGGCGACTGGAAGACCGCCGCGCTCGTCCGCATCGCGAACGTCATGGGAGCGGGCCTACCGGGCGGCGCGAGCCTGATGGAGGACTACACCTACGACCTCACGCCCGGTGCCGAGGTGATCCTCGGGGCCCACATGCTCGAAGTCAGCCCCGCGCTCACGAGCGCGAAGCCCAGCCTCCAGATCCACCCGCTCGGCATCGGCGGCAAGGACGACCCGGTGCGGCTGGTGTTCGACGCCGACCCGGGGCCCGCCGTCGTCGTCGCGATGAGCGACATGCGGGATCGCTTCCGCCTCGTCGCGAACGTGGTGGAGGTCGTGGCGCCTCCCGAGGCGCTCCCGAAGCTGCCCGTGGGGCGCGCGGTGTGGCAGCCGGCGCCCGACTTCACCACCTCCGCCACCGCCTGGCTGACCGCAGGGGCGGCGCACCACACGGTGATGACGACCGCGGTCGGCGTCGAGGTGTGGGAGGACTTCGCCGCCATGACCGGGACCGAGCTGCTCGTGATCGACGAGCACACGACGATCCGCGGATTCCAGCGGGAGGTCCAATGGAACGCGGCCTACCACCGTCTGGCGCGCGGGCTGTGAGCACCGAGGACGACGCCCGCGCCGCCGCTGCCCGCGGGACCATCGCCGCGGGGCGGGCGGTGCTCGGCATCGAGCTCGGATCGACCCGGATCAAGGCGGTGCTGATCGGGGACGACCCGTCCGCCGTCCTCGCATCCGGCGGGCACGACTGGGAGAACGCGTTCGTCGACCGCAGGTGGACCTACGCGCTCGACGACGTCCGGACCGGGCTGCAGGAGGCGTACCGGCAGCTGGTCGCCGACGTCCACCGGCGGTACGACACCGGGATCTGGGCGCTGGGCGCCGTCGGCGTGTCGGCGATGATGCACGGCTACCTCGCGTTCGACGCGGACGGCGAGCTGCTCGTGCCGTTCCGGACGTGGCGCAACACGTCGACCGGGCCGGCCGCGGCCGAGCTCTCCGAGCGCTTCGGCGTGAACATCCCGATGCGCTGGTCGATCGCCCACCTCTACCAGGCGATCCTCGACGAGGAGCCGCACGTGCCGCGGATCGCCTCCCTCACGACGCTCGCCGGACATGTGCACCGCCTGCTCGGCGGTCGCGACGTGCTCGGCGTCGGCGACGCATCCGGCATGTTCCCGATCGATCCCGCGACGCGCGACTACGACGAGGTGCTGCTGCGGCGCTTCGACGACCTCGCCGGCGGCCGCCTGCCGCCGCTCCGCTCGCTGCTGCCGCAGTCCCTCCCCGCCGGAGTGGCGGCGGGCCTGCTGACCGCCGACGGCGCGGCGCTCCTGGATCCGTCCGGAGCGCTCCGTGCCGGTGCCGTCCTCTGCCCGCCCGAAGGCGACGCCGGTACCGGCATGGTCGCGACGAACGCCGTCGCACCGCGCGAGGGCAACGTCAGCGTCGGCACGAGCGTGTTCGCGATGGTCGTGCTGGAGGGGCCGCTCTCCCACCTGCACCACGAGATCGACCTCGTCACCACGCCGGCGGGTGATCCGGTCGCGATGGTCCACTGCAACAACGGCGCGAGCGAGCTCGGCGCCTGGGCCGCTCTGTTCACTCGGTTCGCCGCCGCCGCCGGCGCTCGAATGGACTCGGACTCGGTGTTCGAGGTGCTGTTCCGCGAGGCGCTGGAAGGAGAGCGCGACGCAGGGGGGCTGCTCGCCTACAACCTGCTCGCCGGAGAGCCGATCGCCGGGCTCGAAGAGGGGCGCCCGATCGTCGTCCGCACCCCCGACAGCCGGCTCTCCCTCGCGAACTTCATGCGGGCGCAGATCTACGGCGTCTTCGGCACGCTGGCGCTCGGCATGCGCGTCCTCGCGTCCGAGGGCGTGCGGCTCGACCGGATGCTGGCGCACGGCGGCCTCTTCCGCACGGAAGGGGTCGCCGAGCGGTTCCTGGCGGGTGCGCTCGACGCCCCTGTGACGGTCGGGGACGCCGCCGCCGAGGGCGGCGCCTGGGGCATCGCGGTGCTCGCCGCGTACACGAGGTCGGGCGCGCGCACCGACCTCAGCGCCTACCTCCGCGATCTCGTCTTCGCGGGCGGTGCCTCCAGGACGGTGCAACCGGAGCCCGGCGACGTCGCAGCGTTCGCCGCGTACCTCGACCGCTACGAGGCGGGCCTTGCCATCGAGCGGGCGGCGGTGACGGCGCTCTGACGCGCCGCGGGCCGGCCTCGTACGCCGTGCCCGCGAGCACTTGAGCAGGCTCGTCTCACTTCGGCAGGCTGGAGAGGGCGTCAGCGGCCTGCTGGAGTGAGCAGAGCCTGCCGAAGGGGCCTGCCGCCGAAGCGACCTGCCGAAGCGACCTGCCGAAGGGGCCTGCCGGAGGGGCTCGTCGTGCTGGGGAGGGGTGCGTTCTAGCCTGAGCACATGCGCCCGACCGTCAAGGACGTCGCCGCGATGGCGAACGTCTCGCCGAAGACGGTGTCCAACGTGCTCGGCGGCACGATCGGCGTCGCGCCGGAGACGAGGTCGCGGGTCGAGCGGGCGATCGAGGAGCTCGGCTACGTCCCGAACCTCGCCGCCCGCGGCCTCCGGTCCGGCCGGACCGGGATCATCGCGCTCGTCGTGCCGGACCTGCGCACGCCGTTCTCGGCCGAGCTCACGCAGTACTTCGTGGAGCTGGCGCACGATCGAGGCATCGGGGTGCAGCTCGAGCAGTCGTGGAGCGATCCGGCCCGCACCCGCGAGCTGATCGCCGCGGCGCGGCGCCACCTCGTCGACGGCGTCGTCCTCAACCCGATCACGGTCGCTCAGCGCGACGTCGCACTGAGCGGTGGCCCCGGCGTCCCGCTGGTGATGCTCGGCGAGGTGCTCCAGGACGAGGTCGACCAGGTCTGGGTCGACAGCGTCGACGCGGCCAGACGGATCACCCGCCACCTGATCGCTCTGGGGCACCGGCGCATCGCGATGCTGGGCGTGCAGGACCCGGAGGAGGGGACCGTCACCGGGCGCCTGCGCCAGGAGGGCTACCGCGCCGCCCTCACCGAGTCGGGGCTGCCGGTCCTGCCGGAGCTCGAGCGCGCGTGCTCCGCATGGTCCCCGGCCGGCGGGTTCGGCGCGATGACGGCGCTCCTCGACGAGGTCGGCCCTCCCGACGCCGTGTTCTGCGCGACCGACTCCATCGCGATCGGGGCGCTGTCCGCGCTGTGGAGCGCCGGCGTGCGCGTGCCGGACGAGGTGTCCGTCGTCGGGTTCGACGATGTGGACGACGCCGCCTACGCGTCGCCCCCGCTCACGACGATCCGCTTCGACAAGCGCGCGTACGCGGAGGCGGCGCTCGACCGTCTCGTCCTCCGCATCGAGGGCTCGACCTCGCCCGTGGAGCGGATCCGATTCCCGGTGGAGATCGTCGTCCGCGCCAGCGCGAGGGAGCGCGGCGCGACGCGGTGATGCCACGCGTGCTCGCCATGAGCGCTCACCTCGGGACTTGACCTGGCGTTCCAACGATGTAATCGTCGTCCGGTCCACACCCACGTCCACACCGCAAGGAGTCCTGGAACAGTGCCTTCAGCCCGGATCACCGTCTCGACGTCAGCGCCGATCGGCGCCATCGACCGCCGGGTCTTCGGCTCCTTCGTGGAGCACCTCGGCCGCTGCGTGTACGACGGGATCTACGAGCCCGGGCATCCCACGGCGGACGAGCAGGGCTTCCGCGAGGACGTCGTCGCACTCGTCCGCGAGCTCGGCGTGACGACCGTGCGGTACCCGGGCGGCAACTTCGTCTCCGGCTACCGCTGGGAGGACGGCATCGGCCCGAGGAGCGAGCGTCCCGTGCGCCGCGACCTCGCCTGGCACTCCACAGAGACGAACCAGGTCGGGCTCCACGAGTTCGCGCACTGGAACGCCAAGACCGGCAGCGAGCCGATGCTCGCGATCAACCTCGGCACGCGCGGCGAGCTCGAGGCGCTCGACCTCGTCGAGTACACGAACCTCCCGACCGGCTCCGCCCTGTCCGACCGACGGGCCGCGAACGGGGCCGAGGAGGGCTTCGGCGTCGCCATGTGGTGCCTCGGCAACGAGATGGACGGCCCGTGGCAGCTCGGGCACCGCGACGCCGTGGACTACGGGAAGCTCGCGAGCCGCACGGCGAAGGCGCTCCGGCAGCTCCAGCCCGACCTCCAGCTCGTCGTCTGCGGCAGCTCGAACTCCCGGATGCCGACCTTCGGCGCGTGGGAGCGGGAGGTGCTCGAGCAGTCCTACGACGACGTCGACTTCATCTCCGCGCACGTCTACTACCAGCCGATCGACGGCGACGTCGACAGCTTCCTCGCCTCCGGGGTCGACATGGACCGGTTCATCGAGGCGGTCGGTGCGACGATCGACCACGTCAAGGCGGAGCGCCGCAGCGACAAGCAGGTCCACATCTCGTTCGACGAGTGGAACGTCTGGTACCAGCACCGCTACGAGACCGTGGAGAAGATCGGCGGCATCGACAACTGGCCGACCGCGCCGCGGCTCCTCGAGGACGTCTACACGGTGACGGACGCCGTGGTCGTCGGCAGCCTGCTGATCTCCCTGCTGAAGCATGCGGATCGGGTGAAGGCGGCCAGCCTCGCGCAGCTGGTCAACGTGATCGCGCCGATCATGACGGAGCCGAACGGGCCGGCCTGGCGGCAGACGATCTTCCACCCGTTCGCGATCACCTCCCGCCTCGCTTCGGGGGAGGCGCTGCGGACCGAGGTCGCCGGGCCCATGATCGGCACGAAGCGCTTCGGCGACGTGCCGGCCGTCGACGCGGTGGTGACGCGCGACGCCGGCACCGCCGCGGTGTTCCTCGTCAACCGGCATCGCACCGACGCCGTCACGGTCGAGGTCGCGCTGCACGGCATGGGCTCGCCGGTGATCAGCGAGACCGCGACGATCGCGGACGACGACCCGGACGCGGCGAACACGCGAGACGCTCAGAACCGCGTCGTCCCGCTCGCCAACGCCTCCGCGACCATCGGCGACGACGTGCTCACCGTCACGCTGCCGCCCGTGTCCTGGACGGCGGTGGCGTTGACCACGGAGGGCTGAAGCGGGCTCAGGCCGAGATCGCCCGCTCGGCGGCGTGGAGAGCGGGGTCGAGCGGGTCGAACCGGGAACCGAGGAGCAGCACCGGGCTCGCCACCCGGCCGACCAACGACTCCCGCGTGCCGCTGCCGGCGATCCGGGGCCCCACGATCACGGCCGACGCCTTCTCACCGGCCCGCTCGAGCGCTTCCACCGGTGACCGGGAGGTGAGGACGACGTGGGTGAGCAGTCCCGGGTGCGCTCCGTGCACCACTGCGACCAGCTCGGTCGCGGACGGCCGGGGAGCTCCGGTGATGCCTCCGGCCTGCAGGAGGAACAGGGTCGACCCGCTGCGTGCGGCGATGTCCGAGGCGAGCAGCACGGCCGAGTCGTTCGTCGTTGGCCCGACGCCCATGTAGACCGGACCTCGACGTCGCAGGACGGGGATGAGGGCGACCGAGCGGTCCGGCACCGACACGACCCGTCGGGGCACTGTCGCGCGGCGGCCGAGCGCCGGCTCGTTCGACCCGAGGACCACCAGGCCGCCCGGCCCCGCTCGTCGAGTCAGCACGGACTCCGCGTCGCCGACCGCGAACACGGCCCGTACCGTCACCTCCCGGTGGAGCGCGTCGAGTCGCGACGCCTCCTCGAAGAGCGCCGCCCGGGCGTGCAGCACGGCGGTCGGGAGCGCGTCGGCGTCCAGCTCGAGCTCGTCCTCCACGCGCACGAGCTCGACGGTGCCTCCGCGAGGTGCCTCGCCGATGGCCCAGTCGATCGCGGAGCGGCAGGCAGGACCGCCGTCCCACCCGACGACCGTCCGATCGAACACGGTGTCCTCCTCGTTGCTCGTCGGGCGACTCGCGGCTCGCCTGACGCCACCGGTCGAGCTTCCCTCGCTGAGCTGCCTCGCGCGAGGGCCTTTGGTCGGGCACCCGAGCAGGACGGGCGCATGGTGCAGCGCGCGCTGAGCTTCGGGTCGTTCGCGTCGGCGGACGAGCGCTACCGCCCGGACTACCCCGTCGACGCGGCCGAGCGGATCGCCGCGTATGCGCTGCGCGCTGCGCACCGCGCTCGAGATCGGCGCGGGCACCGGGAAGGCGACCAGGATGCACGCCCGCCGCGGGATCGCGGTGACCACGACCGACCCGGACGCGGCCATGCTCCTGGAGCTGGAGCTGGAGCTGGAGCTGGAGCTGGAGCTGGAGCTGGAGCCGGAGCCGGGTGCTCGCGTGAGCATCGCGTTCCTGCCGGCGCCTGACCGCGTCCTCCATCCGCGCGCCTTAGTCTCCGGCGGTGCCTCGACGACGCAACCCGCTCACGGACCTGCGCAACGCCGTCAGCCGGCGGGTGAGCGACCAGCTGCAGCGCCCGGGCCTCGAAGGCGTCGAGGCGCTGGTCGGCGACCTGTTCACCGAACGCCCGGGTCCCGGGCGGTCGCTCGGGGTGCTCCAGGACGAGCTCGACGCCCTCGTGGGGCTCGAGAGCGTGAAGGAGCAGGTCCGTGCGCTCGTCGCGCTCCTCCAGGTGCAGGCCCGTCGGAAGTCGCACGGTCTGCCCGAGGTCGCCACGTCGCAGCACCTCGTGTTCCTCGGCAACCCGGGCACCGGCAAGACGACGGTCGCGCGCCTGCTCGCGGAGATGTACCGGGCGGTGGGCCTGCTCGACAGGGGGCATCTCGTGGAGGTGGACCGGGCCGGCCTCGTGGGCCAGTACGTCGGCGCGACCGCGATCAAGACCGACCGGGTGATCCGGCGAGCGCTCGACGGTGTGCTCTTCATCGACGAGGCGTACGCGCTGTCCCCGGATGGCGAGGGCCGGGTCGACTTCGGTCCGGAGGCGATCGAGGTGCTGCTGAAGCGGATGGAGGATCACCGCCATCGCCTCGTCGTGATCGTGGCCGGGTACCCGCGGCTGATGGAGTCGTTCCTGCTCTCCAACCCGGGGCTGCGTTCCCGGTTCGCCCGCGAGATCCGCTTCCCCGACTACTCCATCGACGAGCTCCTCGCGATCTTCGCGGCGACCGCCGAGCAGCACGCCTACTCGCTCGCCCCGGGCGCGGCCGACACCCTGCGTCGCGTGTTCTCGGGCGTGAGAACCGGAGGCGAGTCGGGCAACGCCCGATTCGCCCGCACCCTGTTCGAGCAGGCGATCAACCGGCAGGCGGTGCGTTTGACCCGGGAGCCGGAGCGCAGCCTGGAGTCACTGGACCGCACCGAGGTGACGACGCTGACTGCGGACGACGTCGCGGAGGCGGCTCGCGCGATGGGGGCCGATCCCGGTCCTTCCCGGTGGCGCCGCTGGCTCGGCTGAGCTGGCCCAGGCCCGCTCCTGATCGGCCCCGCACGCAGGGGAGGGCGACACGTTTCTCCTGCTGAGGTGCTGATCGCATCACCATCGGATGTCGGTGGCCCATGATCGGTTCACGGGGTGGAAGCAGCATCCGATCTCCAGGCCGCGCTGGCCGTCCTGCTTGCGGCCGAGTCGCGGGTGCGCACCGCCACGGGTGAGGAGCTGCTCGCCGACGGCGCGGCGATCGAGCAGCTGGGGCGCCTGGTCGACGCCCATCGGCCGGGTCAGCAACGAAGGGGCCCGCGTGCTCCCCGAGATCACGGAGACCGCACACGGGGCCGGCCGTGAGACCGAACGGTTCGTGCTCGGGCTCGACGGTCGAGCCGTGGCCCGGACCCACGGGCACGGGGCGAGCCTCACCTGGCTCGCGTGAACCGGTCGCGACCGGCCCGGTTCCGGTTCCGGTTCCGCGAACGGCTTCGCTCACGACTCCCTGCGGCGCGAGTCGAGGAACGCGCCCACCCGCGCGATGCCCTCCGACAGGTCGGCGGGCGACGCGGCGTAGGAGAGCCGCACGTGGGTCCGGGCAGTCGCGACGGCGAAGTCGCGGCCCGGGGTGAGGGAGACGTGCGCGTGCTGCAGCACCTCCTCGCAGAACCGCCACGCGTCCATCCCCGTGCCGCTCACGTCGATGTAGACGTAGAACGCGCCATCGGGCTCGACCGGGACAGGGAGGCCGATCGCGGCGAGCCCGTCGAGGACGATCGTGCGGCGGCGGGCGAGCTCGAGGCGGCGCTCCTCGCAGAGCGCGAGCGACTCCGGGGCGAACGCGGCCAGCGCCGCCAGCTGCGCCGGGGCGGACGCGGAGAGGAAGTAGTTCATCGCGAGCCGCTCGACGACCGGGACCAGCGCCTCCGGCAGCACGGCCCACCCGAGGCGCCATCCGGTCATCCCGAAGTACTTCGAGAAGCTGCCGATGACGACCGCGTCGGGGTCGAGGGCGAGCACCGTGCGAGCGGGCGCACCGCCCGGGGCCGGGTCCGCGAGGTCGAGGTAGATCTCGTCCACGATCCGCCACGCGTCACGGCTTCGAGCGAGGTCGCAGATCGCCGCGAGCTCCGCCGGTGGGATCGAGGTGCCCGTCGGGTTGGACGGGGACGCGATCATCACGGCCGTGGTCCGGTCGCTCCACGCATCCGCCACCGCGTCCACGCTCAGCTGGTAGCGCGTGGCCGCCGAGGTCGGGACGAGCAGGGGCATGCCGCCGAAGCTGCGGACCATCTCCCGGTTGCAGGGGTACGAGGGGTCGGCGATGAGCACATCGTCACCCGGATCGGTCGTGGCGGCCGTCACCAGGAGCAGCGCCGAGGAGGCCCCGGACGTGATCGCGATCCGCGCCGCATCCACGACGACGCCGTGCTTCTCGCGGTAGAACCGGGCGAGCGCGTCCCGCAGCGCGGGGAGGCCGAGGGCCGGCGTGTAGGGGAGCGGGCGCCCGTCCATCGCCTCCCGCATCGCGTCGCGGACGGCCGGCGGGGCACCGAAGTCCGGCTCGCCGATGGAGAGCTTCACGACGTGGTGCCCGGCCGCCTCGAGGGCTGCGGCGCGCTGGCCGAAGGCGAGTGCGTGGAAGGGCTCCGCATCCCGGGCCCGCTGAGCGATGTGCATGGATCCTCCTGGGTCGGTCCGCGGCCCAGCGATCCTGACATCGAACCGGAGCTCCGGCGGCACCGATCCGTGTCGGCGCGGTGCGTCCCGCGGTCGGGCTACCGGCGCGTACTTCGGTGCGCGGCGGCGAGCAGGAGCGCCGCAGCGGTGAGGAGCATCACGGCGACGAGCACGAGCAGCTCGGCCGCGAGCGGAGCGTCCGTCGCGACCGGGACGAGTGGACGGAGCCGGCCCTGGGTGAGCTCGACCGCGGCCCGGTAGCACCCGGCGACGAACGTCGCCGCGCCGACGCTCAGCACGAGCAGCCCGGGTCGGGTCGATGCGATCCGTACCGGCCGACGGCGGGCTGCGGAGACCGACGGGCCGGCCTCGCGCGCGGGTGCATGAGCCACGCATGCGATGCTCGCAGCGCCGGGGGCGGATCGCAGGCCCCAGTGCGAGTGGCGCTCCTCCACGACGATATGCGCCGTCAACGGTCTCGCGGAGCCCCCCTCGAGGGCCGACGGACTCTGGCCCGGAGATGCCGGGACCGATCCGGATCTCCTCGAACGAGAGGTCGAAGGCGACGAAGTGCGAGTCGTCGCTGCGTGCGGCGACGCGCTCGAGGATTCCCTCGGACGACGATCAGCACCCGGGAATCGTCAGTGCGCCCTACAGCGGGCCCGAGACCATCCCGACCCCGGTCACCCGCAGCACGGGGGCGCCGGCCTCGTCCGACTCCGTGAGATCGATCGTCGCGCTGATGCCGAAGTCGTGATCGCCGGCCGGGTCGTCGAAGATCTGCCGCACCCGCCACTCCCTCGGCGTCTCCGTGATCAGCAGCATCGCGGGGCCGCGTGCATCCGCACCGATGCCGAGACGGTCGTGCTCGTCCCAGTAGGTGTCCATCGCCTCGGCCCACGCGTCCGCGTCGAACCCCGCCGGGGAGTCGAGCTCGCCGAGCGCACCCCAGTCCGATCTCGCCGCGAGCAGCACGCGCCGGAACAGCTCGTTGCGCACCATGACCCGGAACGCGCGCACGTTGGCGGTGAGGCGACGCGGGGCCGGGGGCACGATCGCGGACTCCTCGAGGTGCCGCGTCGGGTTGCTGAGCTCCTCCCACTCGTCGACGAGGGAGGAGTCGACCTGGCGGATCAGTTCGCCGAGCCACTCGATCAGGTCCTGCAGCTCCTCGTTCTTGATCTCGTCCGGGATCGTCTGCCGCGCAGCGCGGAACGCGTCCGACAGGTAGCGCAGCACGAGACCCTCCGACCGGGAGAGCTTGTAGAAGGTGCAGTACTCGCCGAACGACATCGCCCGCTCGACCATGTCGCGCACGACGGACTTCGGTGACAGCGCGAAATCGCGCACCCAGGGCTGGGAGGCGGCGTACGTCTCGAACGCCGCGTCGAGCAGCTCCTTCAGCGGCTGCGGGTGGGTGACCTGCTCGAGCAGCTCCATCCGCTCCTCGTACTCGATCCCCTCCGCCTTCATCGCCGCGACGGCGTCGCCGCGCGCCTGGAACTGCTGCTGGCCGAGGATGGGGCGCGGGTCGTCGAGCGTGGCCTCCAGCACGGACAGCACGTCGAACGCGAAGGTGGGGGAGTCGGGATCCAGCAGCTCGAACGCGGCCAGCGCGAAGGGCGAGAGCGGCTGATTCAGCGCGAAGTTCTCCTGCAGATCGACCGTCAGGCGGATCTGCACCGATCCGTCCGGTCGTGAGATCTGCTCGACGACGTCCGCGGCGCGCAGGGTGCGGTAGATGCCGAGCGCGCGGCGCGCCAGCTCGAGCTGCCGCCGCCACGGCTCGTGGTTGTCGAACACCAGCGCATGCACGTTCGCGTACACGTCGCCGCCGCGGCCGATGACGTTCAGCAGCATCGCGCTGGTGATCTGCATGTGCGAGGTGAGCGTCTCGGGTTCCGCCGCGATCAGCTTGCGGAAGCTCGCCTCGCCCCACGAGACGAAGCCCGTGGGCGCCCGCTTCGCGACCCACTTCCGGCGCTTCTTCGGATCGTCGCCCATCTTCGCGAGCGCCTTGCGGTTCTCCGACTCGTGCTCCGGCGCCTGCACGACCACGGTGCCGGCGGTGTCGTACCCGGCCCTGCCCGCGCGACCCGCGACCTGGTGGAACTCCCGGGCCGTCAGGTGGCGCATGCGCGTGCCGTCGAACTTCGTGAGCGCGGTGAGCAGCACCGTGCGGATCGGGACGTTGATGCCGACGCCGAGGGTGTCCGTGCCGCAGATCACTCGCAGGAGCCCCTGCTGCGCCAGCTGCTCGACGAGTCGCCGGTACTTCGGCAGCATCCCCGCGTGGTGCACGCCGATGCCGAGCCGAAGGAGTCGGTTGAGGGTGCGACCGAACGTGGTCGTGAATCGGAAACCGCCGATCACCTCCGCGATCCGGTCGCGCTGTTCCCGCGTCGCGACCTGGGCGCTCGCCAGCGCCTGCGCGCGCTCGAGCGCCGCGAGCTGGGAGAAGTGGACGACGTAGACCGGCGCCTGGTCGGAGTGCAGCAGCTGATCGATCGAGTCGTGGATCGGCTCGAGCGCGTACGCGTAGTGGAGCGGGACGGGACGTTCGACCCCGGTGACGCTCGCCGTCGCGCGGCCGGTGCGCCGCGTGAGGTCCGCGGCGAGCGCCGTCACATCGCCGAGCGTCGCGGACATGAGGACGAACTGCACGCGCGGCAGCGTCAGCAGCGGCACCTGCCAGGCCCAGCCGCGCTCTGGATCCGCGTAGAAGTGGAACTCGTCCATGACGACCTGGTCGACCGGCGCTTCGGGGCCGTGGCGCAGGGCGAGGTTCGCGAGGATCTCCGCGGTGCAGCAGAGGATGGGCGCGTCCGGGTTCACGGAGGAGTCACCCGTGACCATCCCGACGTTCGAGGCGCCGAACACCTCGACGAGCGCGAAGAACTTCTCGCTGACCAGGGCTTTGATCGGGGCGGTGTAGTAGCTGCGCTTCCCCTGCGCGAGAGCGAACGCGTGGGCGGCGATGGCCACGAGCGACTTCCCGGTCCCGGTCGGTGTGGACAGGATCAGGTTGGCGCCCGAGACGATCTCGATCGCCGCCTCCTCCTGCGCCGGGTACAGCGCGAGTCCGCGCGCCTCCGCCCACTGGGCGAAGGCGAGGTACGCGGCGTCCTCGTCGAACGCGCCGTCGGTCAGCGGCGACGGCATGAGGGTGAGGAGCGAGGCGTCTACGTCCCCATTGTCCCAGCACTACGGAGCGCCGTTCGGCCGCGATCCACGGTGTCTGCCCGGATCCGGGACACCTGACCATGCGCGCGCAGGAGCAGATGTCCCGGATCGGGACATGAGCGTCAGCCCGTGTTCTGCAGGCCGGCCGCGACGCCGCTGACCGAGAGGAGCAGCAGGCGCTGCAGGTCCGGCGCCGCGGGCTGGTCCTCCGGTGCTGCGCGGAGGGCGCGGAGCGCGCGCAGCTGCAGCAGCGACAGCGCGTCGACGTACGGGCTGCGCATCTTCACCGCCCGCTGCAGCACCGGTTTGTTCGCCAGCAGCTGGTCCGCGCCCGTGATGCGCAGCACCCAGTCGCGCGTGCGGTGCATCTCGTCGAGCACCATCCGCGCCAGGTCGTCGCGGTCGCCCAGCGCGAGGTAGTTCCGCGCGATGCGCTCGTCCGCCTTCGCCAGGCCCATCGCGACGTTGTCGATCATCGTCTGGAACAGCGGCCAGTCCTGGTACGCCTCGGCGAGGAGCGCCTCGTCGCCGACCGCCTCCAGCGCGCTGCCCAGCCCGAACCAGCCGGTCAGGTTGATGCGCGCCTGCGTCCAGGAGAACACCCACGGGATGGCCCGGAGGTCCTCGAGCGACTCGACGGACAGGCCGCGCCGGGCCGGCCGCGAGCCGAGTGCGAGCAGCCCGATCTCCTCCATCGGCGTCACCGTCGCGAACCACGGCGCGAACCCGGGCGCCTTCACGAGGGCGAAGAACCGCTCCCGCGAGGTGGCGTCCATCGTCGCGGCGACCCCGGTGAAGCGGCTGGCGGCCGCCTCGTTCCGGTGCTCGATCGACGGCGCGGAGGCGAGCAGCACGGCCGCCGCGACCTGGTCGATGTGGCGCATCGCGATGTCGCGCCCCCCGTACCGGGCGAAGATGACCTCGCCCTGCTCGGTGAGTTTGAAGCGTCCGTCGACGGAGTGCGGGGGCTGCGCGAGGATCGCGGAGTTCGCCGGGCCGCCGCCGCGTCCGAGCGCACCCCCGCGGCCGTGGAAGAGGGTGAGCACGATGCCGTGCTCCCGCGCCCACGTCGCGATCCGCCGCTGCGCCTCGTACAGCGCGAGGGTCGCAGCGACAGGGCCGACGTCCTTCGACGAGTCGGAGTAGCCGAGCATCACCTCGAGTCGACGGTCCGTCGCGTCGAGGCGCGACGCGAACTCCGGGTGCCCGACGATCTCGGCGAGGATGCCGGGTGCAGCCTGCAGATCGGCGAACGTCTCGAACAGCGGGATCACGTCGAGCACCGGCGGAGTGCCGGTCGGGCCCGCCGCCGCGCGGGCGAGGCGGTGCACGTTCGCGAGGTCCTCGGCGGACTGGGTGAACGACACGATGTAGCGGCCGGCCGCCCGTCCGCCGTACCTCGCCTGCAGCTGCGCGATGGTCCGGAAGACCTGCAGCACCTCCTCGGCGAGGTCGCTGAGCGGGCCACCCGCCTCCAGCTCGGCGAGGACCTTCCGGTGCACCGCGGAGTGCTGTCGCACCTCGAGCTCGGCCAGATGGAACCCGAACGTCTCCACCTGCCAGATCAGCTGCTGCAGGTGCCCGTACGCCTGGCGCGGCGCTCCGGCCTGCACCAGCGATCCCTGCAGCACCGCGAGGTCGGCGAGCAGCTCGTCCGGGTCGCGGTAGGCCAGGTCGGCGTCCCGGGTCCGGGTCGCCGCGATCCGCCGCGAGAGCAGCAGCAGCACCCGGCGGTGCGGCTCGTTCGGCGAACGCTTCGCGACCTCCGCGGCGGCCTCCTCGTCCGCGGCGCGGAGGCGCTGCCACAGCGCGAGCAGCGCGTCGGAGGGCGGCGTCGTGGTGGCGTCGAGCGTCAGCGTGCGGCCGACGCGGGCGGCGGTGCGTTCGAGACCGAGCAGCACGTGCTCGCTCGCGATCGCCGCAGCCTGCTTCGTGACCGCGGCGGTGACGAACGGGTTGCCGTCGCGGTCGCCGCCGACCCAGGTGCCGAGGCGCACGAACGGGCGCACCAGCGGCGGCTCGTCACCGGACTCGCCACCGCGGAGCAGGTCGTCGATCCGGCGGTACACGGCCGGGATGGCGGTGTACAGCGTCTCGTCGAAGACGGCCATCACCGACCGGACCTCGTCGACGGGCGACGGCTTCTCGGCTCGCAGCGGCGCTGTCCGCCAGAGCGTGTCGATCTCCTCGAGCATCCCGCGCTCGACCCGGCCGAGCTGCGCCACGCCGTTCGCGTCGTCGTGCTCGTCGAGCAGCTCGGCGAGCCGCCGGATGCCGGCGGACACCGCTCGGCGCCGCGCCTCGGTGGGGTGCGCGGTGAACACGGGGTGGAACCGCATCGATCGCAGGCGGTCGAGCGCGGTCGCCTGGCCGAGCTCCGCGGAGAGCTGGGCGTAGGCGCCGGCGATGGAGTCCACCGCCCCGCGGGACGGCCGGCCGTCGCGCGCGCGCAGCGTGCGGACCCGCTGGTGCTCCTCCGCGAGGTTGACGAGGTGGAAGTAGGCGGTGAAGGCGCGCGCGACCTCGTCCGCCCGCGCGATGCTGAACCCGTCCGCGATCTCGGCGGCCTCCTCGAAGGCGCGGTCCGTCTCGTCCGTGTAGGCGCGGATCGTCGCGATGCGGAGCCGCTCGACGTCCTCGTAGAGCCCGGGCGAGCCGCTCTCGCGCAGCACCTGCCCGAGCAGCTCGCCGAGCAGGTGCACGTCCGCGCGCATCCGCTCGGGGATCTCCTGCTCGGCCTCGAATCGGCCGACGACGTCGATCGCCTCCGTGTTCACGCTCTCGGGCATGACCCCAACGCTAGGGGGCGCGTGTTACAGGTTGGTTCCGCGGGGGTCCCGCTCGGTGCCGGCCGGGTCGGCGGACTTCAGCGGCCAGGGCAGGGCCGCGGGATCGGCGGCCGGCCCGGGGTCGGATCCCGCATCGCGCTCGATGATCGCGCCGTACTGCTCGATCTGCCCGAGGTTGCGGAGCGCGGAGGCGAGACCGCCGTCCTCGGGTCCGACGAGCCCGACCGACTTGCGCACCGACAGGATGAATCCCACGACCCGATCCTCCTCCTTGCGCGCATGTCGGGCGCGCACCGCGCTGAGCGGCACCCGCACGGAGCCGATGTCGGGCTCGGGCGGCTCCTCGGCCACGCCGCGCACGAGCGGGGGGCCGTCCCGCGGCTCCGTCCGGCACCGACGGAGGAGGATCGCGGGATGACCGCTGCCGACGCACGCTGCCCCTGCGGCGGTGCGAGCTATGGGACCTGCTGCCTCCCGTTCCACCGGGGCGCCGCGGCGCCGACGGCGGAGGCGCTGATGCGGTCGCGGTACTCGGCGTTCGCGCTCGGCCTCGGCCCCTACCTCCGCAGCACCTGGGCCACGGAGACGAGCCCGGGCGACCTGGAGCTCGACGACGGCGTGGCGTGGCGACGCCTGCAGATCGTCGACACGGTCCGCGGCGGTCCGGACGACGACACCGGCATCGTCGAGTTCCGCGCGGCGTTCCGGTCCGCGGAGGGCGCGGGGGTGCTGCACGAGCGCAGCCGGTTCGTCCGGGTCGGCGGCCGCTGGCGGTATGTCGACGGCGACCTGCTCGTCTGACGGGTCAGCGGTGCCGCTTGCCGGAGGAGGGCCTCCGGGGCCGGCGGTCCTGCCGCGCGGGCGCCTTGGCTCCGGTCTGCGGAGCCTTCAGGGGCTTCGCGGCCTCCGGCGGGGGAGCGGCCGCATCGCCGCGGGAGCTGTTCGCCGTCCGTCCTCGCACGACGCCGATGAACTCGTCGACGAGCGGGCCGCCCTCGTCCCGCGACCAGACGAGCGCGATCCGGGTGCTGGGCGCGTCCGTGATCGGGCGCGCGACGACATCGCGGCGGCCGGACGCGCGGAACACCGACTGCGGCATCCGCGCGATCCCGTGACCCGCGGCGACGATGTCGAGGACGCCGTCGCCCCAACCCGGGTGCACCTCCTCGTCCGCGAGGTCCGCCTCGGTCACCGCGTCGAACGCCTTCACGACGTGGTCCTTCGCGGCGACGGCGACGGGCGTCTCCTCCCAGAGCGCGATGGTGTGCAGCCGCTCCGGGTCGACGCCCTCGACCGGGAGGCGCGCGAAGACCATCGAGACGCCCGACGCGAGCGCGACGGCGACGTCGTCCACCGGCACGACCTGCAGCGGCACCTCCGGCAGCCGCTCGCGCCACACGCGCACCCAGCGGTCGGGTGTGACACCGGTCACGACGCCGATCACGAACGGGGCGGGCACCGGGCCGAGGGTAGCGTTCCCATCGTGGCGCAGGAGCAGACGATGAAGCCCGAGACCGCGGCGAAGAAGCTCGGGGTGCTGCTCGAAGCGACCCCGGAGGAGTTCCGGGCGGCGCCGGTGAGCCGCGCGACGATGCAGCAGCTGCAGGACTCGCCGCCCGAGTGGCTCGTCGAGCTGCGGAAGGCGGGGCCGCATCCGCGGCCGGTCGTGGCCGCGCGCCTCGGCGTCTCCGTCGCCGGGCTGCGCCGCGCGGAGATGACCGAGCCGATGACGACCGCCGAGATCCAGGCGCTGCTCACGGAGAAGCCCGAATGGCTGGTCCGCGAGCGCGAGACGCACGCGGCCGTGATGGCGGAGAACGCCAGGATCAAGCGGGACCGCGCCGCGCACGCCTGACGGAGGCGGCCGCGGTCACGTCTGCACCGACGCCGGGCCTACTCGGCCGGGTCCAGCCAGACGCCGCGATCCGGGACGAGTGCCTCGAGCTCGGCCCACAGGGCCTCCGGGATCGCGACGGCCATCAGCGCCTCGGTCTCCGCCAGGCGCGCCGGGCTCGACATGCCGACCACGGTCGAGTCGACGAGGTCGCTCCGGAGGGAGAACTGCAGCGCCGCGGCGGCGATCGGCACGCCGTGCCCCGCGCACGCCGCCTCCATCGCTCTCGCGGCGCGGACGGCGGCCTCGCTGCCCTGCCCGTATGCGTAGCGCGGCACCGCCCGGGCACCCCGGGAGAGGATCCCGCCCCCGTACGGCGCGGCGTTCAGCACCCCGATGCCGCGCTCGCGGGCCACGCGGTACAGCTCTTCCGCTGACCGGTCGAGCAGGGTGAAGCGGTTGTGGCTGAGCAGGACGTCGAACTCTCCGGTGTCGATGTACCGGCGGATGAGCGGCACGGGCCCGCTCGCGATGCCGATCGCGTCGACGAGGCCGCGCTCCTTCAGCTGGACGAGGGCGCGCATGGGACCGTCGGGGGCGACACCCTCGTCGAAGGCGATGCGCTCCGCGTCATGGAGGTGGAGCAGCGGGATCCGGTCGATCCCGAGACGCTGGAGGCTCTCCTCGAGGGAGCGCCGCACACGGTCGCCGGAGAAGTCGGGGTCGCCCGTCGCCGGGTCGACCTTCGAGGCGAGCACGACGTCGGCGGGCAGGCCGCCGGTGCGGGCGAGCGCAGCACCGATCCGCCGCTCGCTCTCGCCGTTCGGACCGTAGCCGTTGGAGGTGTCGATGAACCGGATGGGGCTCCGCAGCACCGCCTCGACGGTGGCGACGCCGCGGTCGTCGTCGACCGGATGCGAGTCGAGGCCCGGGATGCTCCCGATGGGGCTCGCCCCGAAGCACACCTCGGTCACGGAGATGCCGGTCGATCCCAGCGTGCTGAACCTCATCCGGCCATTCTGGCCGATCGACGATCCGGGTCCGCAGACGCCGATCGCCCGGGGAGCGGGGCACTGCCTCCGACTCTCCCGAGCGATCGATCAGGGCTTCAGACTGCGCCCATCGGCGCCGGAGCGCAAGCCCCGAGCGCCTCGGGACGGCGTGTCCGCGCCGGTCCGCCTCGTGCCGTCAGCGGCCGCCGGTCGCGAGGGAGCGCAGCAGCGCTTCGGGCGAGACGTCGGCAGCGCGGGCGCGGCGCTCGAGGGCGCTCCACTCGTCGTCGGACAGGTCGAGGGTGACGCGCCGGGATCGGGAGGGGACGGCTGCGACCGGCCGGCTCTCGACGGAGGCGGTCAGCGGTGTGAAGCCGGGGCCCTCGGGCACCGCCGAACCCCGCTGGTAGGCGGTCGCGGCGCCGCGTGCGCGCTCGTCCGCGGCTTCGTTGAGCTCGTGGCCGACGTGACCCTTGACCCACTCGAAGCGGTACCGGCGCCCTTGCAGCGCGGCGTCGATGTGCTGCATCAGCTCGACGTTCATGACGGGCGCGCCGTCGGCCTTGCGCCAGCCCTTCCGCTTCCAGCCGGGCATCCACTTCACGACCGAGTTGATGACGTACTGGCTGTCGCAGAGCACCAGCAGATCGTCGTCCACACCCGCGGTCGCACGAAACAGCTCGAGCACCGCCTTCAGCTCACCCATGTTGTTCGTGCCGTGGGGCCACCCTCCTGCGGCCCACCGATCGGCGTCGATGTACCAGGCCCAGCCGGCAGGGCCCGGGTTCCCGAGCGCGGATCCATCGGCGGCGGCGGTGATCGTCACCCCGGCATCGTACGGATCCGACGAGGCGCCCCGGTTCAGTCGGCGACGAGGAACCAGGGCGGGTGGACGACCACACGGGGCGGTGCGCCCTCCACGTCGTGGAACATCGCGCGAACACGCGCGCGGGCGGGCTCGTTGGCGACGGCGATGAGGTTCACGGCAGTGAGTGAGACCGCGTTCGGGGCGAGCACCTCGACCGCGGTGAGTTCGGGGTCCGCCCTGGCCGCGCTCGCGATGGCCTTCGCGGGGTCACCGACCGTGAACCGGGTGACCGGTGCGGCGGCGTCCCCGTCGGCGACCACCAGGTCGGTGCCGAGATCCCGGCCGACCGCGACGAGCACCGCGTAGTCCGCACTGGTGAGCGCCCTGGCGGCCGCCGACCAGTGCGGCTCGACCGCGCCCGCACGCAGCTCGGCCCAGCGCTCGGCGTCGGGTGAGGCGGAGAACGGCACGAACTCGTCGACATGGCGGCCGTCGCCGACGTCGGCGTGAGCGCGCAGCTGCCGGGCGAGCGGCGCGGCGACATCGAGGTCCGGGGTCACACCCGACGCGATCGAGCGGAGCGCCCCGTCGATGAGGATCGACTCGAGGTTGCCCAGCGGGGTGACGTGGTAGAGCCGACGGGAGGCGAACGGCGGCACCTTCGGCGGCAGCCCGCCCGGTGCCCCCGGCGCGCGCTTCGGAGGCCGCGTCGCCGTCGAGCGTCCGGACCGCGATGTCGAGCGCGTCGCCGACGCGGCGACCGTGGGAGCAGGCTCGGCCACGATCCGCGGGAAGCAGATGTCGCACATCCTGTCGTCGAAACCGTGGATGCACTCCGCCACCGAGACCGCCGCCCTTTCCGTGCCCGCGGATTCCGGGGCACACCTACGGTACGGCGTCCCGGCAAACCCCACGTGCACGATCCGCGACGCGACGGCGACCCGCTGCACGGAGCCGCCAGGATTGACCGGTGACGACCACGGCCGACGACACGCGCATCCCCGCCGCCGCCTGGCGGATGCTCGCGCTCGGCGTGCTCGCGCAGGCCGCCGGCACGCTCGTGGTGTCGACGCCCGCCTACCTGATCCCCCTCCTCCACCTGCAGCGGGGGATCCCGCTGCCGCAGGTCGGCCTGCTGGTCGCCGCACCGACGATCGGTCTCGTGCTGACGCTCGTGGCGTGGGGTGCGCTCGCGGACCGGGTGGGGGAGCGATGGGTGATCGCCGGAGGCCTCGCGCTCGCCGCCGTCTGCACGGCCGTCGCCGCGACGTCCGCCGGACTGGTGCCGGTCGGGGTGCTCCTGCTGCTCGCGGGAGGCGCGACCGGCAGCTGCAACGCCGCGAGCGGGCGCGTGGTCGTGGGCTGGTTCCCCCGCCGTCGCCGAGGGCTCGCGATGGGCATCCGGCAGATGTCGCAGCCGCTCGGCGTGGCTGTCGCGGCGCTGGTGGTGCCGCCGCTCGCCGCGGTCGGGGGCATCGGTCTGCCCCTGGCGGTCGGCGCGGTCGCGACCGGCGCGCTGGCGATCTCCTGCGCGGCCGGGATCACCGACCCGCCCCGACCACCCCGCAGCGCGCTCGCCGCCGTGGGCAGCCCGTACCGGCGCGACGGGTTCCTGGTCCGCGTCCACCTCGTGTCGGTGCTGCTCGTGGTGCCCCAGTTCACGCTGTCGACGTTCGGGCTCGTCTGGCTCATCGCGGACCTGCGCTGGTCCGCGACCGCCGCGGGGGTCGTCGTCGCGGTCGCGCAGTTCGTCGGCGCGGGCGGCCGCATCGTGATCGGTTCGCTCAGCGACCGGGTCGGGCGCATGCGGCTCCTGCGCCTGGTCGCCGTCGCCGGCATCGGCGGCCTGCTGCTCCTCGCCCTGGCCGGCGGCGTGGGCTGGGCGGTGCCGGCCGCGATCCTGCTGATCGCCACGACGATGGTGAGCGTCGCGGACAACGGGCTCGCGTTCACCTCCGTGGCGGAGGCGGCGGGCCCGGGGTGGTCGGGCCGAGCGCTCGGCGTCCAGAACACCGGCCAGTTCCTGGCGGCCTCAGCCGTCGGGCCCGGCATCGGGGCGCTCATCACAGCGGTGGGGTTCCCGTTCGCGTTCGCCGTGGTGGCCGCCGCCCCGCTCGTCGCGCTGCCGCTGATCCCGCGCGAAGACGTGCACGCCTCCTGAACCCGGTCCTGCCCGTTCGGGCCCGCCCTCCGCGCGAGCACCTGCCCGAACCGCCAGCGCCTGGCTGTGCCCGCCCTCGCGTACCCTGGACGGATGCCCGCCGACGCCCTGCTTCCGCCAGCCGCGGACGGTGCGCGGACGATCCAGGTCCGGCCGAGGACCGAGGGCTGGCAGCAGCAGAAGGACGCCGACGGGCGTCCCCTCCTCCAGTTCGCGTCGCCGAAGCGCGGCAAGCCGCCGACGCACCTCGCCGACCTGGACGTCGAGGAGCGTCGGGCGCGCCTCGTGGAGCTCGGCCTGCCTGCGTTCCGCGCCGGCCAGCTCGCGCGCCACTACTTCACGAGGTACACCTCCGATCCCGCCGAGATGACTGACCTGCCCGCCGCGGGCCGCGAGGAGCTCGTCGCCGGGCTGCTCCCGGAGCTGATGACCGAGGTCCGGCGCTTCACGACCGACCGCGGCGACACGATCAAGTTCCTCTGGAAGCTGCACGACGGCGCGCTCGTCGAATCCGTGCTCATGCGCTACCCGGGCCGGATCACGCTCTGCGTGTCCTCGCAGGCCGGATGCGGCATGAACTGCCCCTTCTGCGCGACCGGGCAGGCGGGCCTCACCCGGAACATGTCGGCGGCGGAGATCGTCGACCAGGTGGTGCGCGCCAACCGCGTGATCGCGGACGGGGCGCTCGGGGGCAAGCGCGCCGGCGAGACGACGCCCGAGCGCGTCAGCAACATCGTGTTCATGGGCATGGGGGAGCCGCTCGCGAACTACAACCGCCTGATGTCGGCGGTGCGGACGATGGTCGCGCCCGCGCCGGACGGGCTCGCGATGAGCGCCCGGCACATCACCGTCTCGACCGTCGGCCTGGTGCCCGCGATCAAGAAGCTCGCCGGGGAGAAGGTCCCCGTGACGTTCGCGCTGTCCCTGCACGCGCCCGACGACCAGCTGCGCGACGAGCTCATCCCGGTCAACTCGCGCTGGAAGGTCGACGAGGCGCTCGACGCCGCACGCGCCTACTTCGACGCCACCGGCCGCCGGGTGTCGATCGAGTACGCGCTGATCAAGGACATGAACGACCACGGCTGGCGCGCCGACCTGCTCGCGGAGAAGCTGAACGCCCGCGGTCACGGCTGGGTGCACGTCAACCCGATCCCGCTCAACCCGACGCCAGGGTCGGTCTGGACCGCGTCGGACCTCGCCGTGCAGCACGAGTTCGTGCGCCGGCTCGAGGCGGCCGGCATCCCCACGACGATCCGCGACACCCGCGGCAAGGAGATCGACGGCGCTTGCGGCCAGCTCGCCGCGGCCGACGCCTGACTGTTCCACCCTCACCGCTGCGCGACCGCCCCCCGAAGTGGGAGGCGGGTCGCGCAGCGGCGGCGTGCAGAGGCGGGCGCACGCTCGTTCCCACCGTCCACAGCCGTACGGAAGGACGAGCCCCATGTGCTCCTGCCGCCACTCCCACCACTGCCCGCCGCCGTGCGCCTGCGACGCGGCCTGCGACCACTGCGACCACGCGCAGCTGCCGATCGCCGCCTGATCGGCGCCGGTCCGCGTCAGGCGCGCTGACGAGCGCGGTCCACCGCGTCCTCCGCCAGCTCCACCAGCCGGAACGCCAGATAGGGCAGCGTCGCGATGACCGCGAAACCGGCGAACGTCAGCGCGAGCATCGCGATGTCGGAGCCGGTCATGGCGGAATGATGGCCGCCCGAGCGCCCGCTCGGAAGCCCACGAGCAGGGGGTGCGGGCGGGCGCACGGGTGGCGGTGGCGGTGTCGGAGCCGTCGCGCACGATTCTCCTGTGCGGTGTCCGAGGTGCGGGGGTGGGCGGGTCCTCCTCGCGGCCGCGCCGGGACAGGAGCCAGGCGTCGTGCGCGTGTGCCTCGACTGCGCGGCACTCTGGGAGGGGCGCACGGACGAGGACTGACGGCTCCGCGACCCGACGGGCAGGATGGTGCGATGCAGCTCCGTTCTCGACGCGCGGCACCGGTCGTCTCGGTCGCGGGGCCGGCGCTCGTCCTCGTGATGGGCCGGGGTGCCGATCGGGCCGCGCACCGCGCCTTCCGATCGGGCGAGGTGCTCGCGCCGGCGGAGGACCCCGCTCCGCGGCTCGCCGAGGGGTCGCTCGTCGCCGTGCCGCTGGAGCACCCCGAACCGGACACGATCCGCGCGCTGCTCGCCGCGGCGCAGCACGCGGACCGCGCTGTCGACGCGATCGTGCTGGGCCCCGTGCCCGACGCGCTGCCGCTCGGCCGGCTGCGCGCCGTGACGGAAGCGGGCGACGACGGGTTCTCGGTCGAGCGCCTGCCGGCCGCCTCCGACCGCCGTGATGCCCGCGGTCCGTTCGACCTGATCGGCGACGTGCACGGCTGTCTCGAGGAGCTGCTGCTGCTGCTCGCGAGGCTCGGCTACGAGGTGCGCCTCGACCCGGCCGGGCGGCCGGACGGCGCCCGGCATCCCGAGGGGCGCACCGTCGTGCTCCTCGGTGACCTGGTCGACCGCGGGCCGGATGTCGCCGGCGTGCTCAGGCTCGTGACCGGCATGCTCGAGACCGGCGATGCACTCGCGGTGCTCGGCAACCACGACGACAAGCTGCGCCGGGCCCTCCTCGGGCACGACGTCGAGGTCACCGGTGGCCTCGACGTCTCGCTCGCGCAGCTCGCGCGGGAGCCGGACGCCTTCCGTGCTGCCGTGGAGGGCGTGCTCACCGACCTGCCGGCCCACCTCGTGCTCGACGACGGACGCCTCGTCGTCGCGCACGCGGGCCTCGCCGAGCGGTACCACGGGCATGAGTCCGCGCGGGTTCGGGCGCTCTGCCTGTACGGGCCGACCACCGGTGCGACCGACGAGCACGGAGTGCCCGATCGGGTGCCGTGGGCGGACGACTACCGCGGCGACGCCCTGGTCGTCTTCGGCCACACCCCGACGGCGGCACGGGAGGTGCGGCACGGCACGGTCTGCATCGACGGGGGGTGCGTGTTCGGGGGAGCCCTCGTCGCGCTGCGCTACCCGGAACGGACGTTCGTGGAGGTGCCTGCCGTCGCCCGGCACAGCGTGCCGGCGCGGCCGTTCCTCCCGGCCGGCTGATCCGCGGTCACCCGCGCTCACGGCCGCCATGGGTTCGCGACGCCCGGTCGTGGCGTTCGTCCCGTTCCGCCAGGTAGTGCCGCCATACGGCGACCGCCGCCCCGTCGCCGCTGCGGTAGTAGCCGATCAGCTCCCGTCCGGCGGAGGTCGGCGCCCACGTGACGGCGCGGAACACGGAGCGGCCCTCGAATCGCAGCCGGCGGATGACGGCGATCGGCTCGGGCTGCCCGGGCACGGACATGGTCCACTCGGTGCCGGACGCGAGGCGGCGCGGGTGCCAGTCGACCACGTGCAGAGCGTAGTAGTACAGATGTACGGGGTATCCGCTTGCCTCAAGTAGGGGAGCGTCTGCGCTCCTGCTGGCGTATTTCCAGCACGGGCGGCCGACATGTGTCCCGAAATCTCGCGAAACCATGAGCGCGTGGGGACGCCCAGGCCGGGCTTGACCCAAGCGGATACCCCGTACAGATGTACTGGGTATCCGCTTAGGTCAAGTAGACTGGCGTGGTGAGTGATGGCGTCGAGGGGCCGCGGCCCGGGGTTGACTATCCGGAGTCTTTCCGTGATTTTCAGGAGTGGTTCTCGTCGGAGAATTCCTGTCGTGACTACCTGACTGGTTTGCGGTGGCCGGATGGGTTCGTGTGTCCGCGGTGCGGGTCGTCGGACTATTGGCGGATGAGCGTCGGCTCGTTCATGTGCAAGGCGTGCAATCGACAGACGTCTGTAACGGCGGGGACGCTCTTTGATAAGACGCGGACTCCGTTGACCGTCTGGTTCGCCGCAGCCTGGTTCATCACGTCGCAGAAGAACGGCGTCTCGGCATTGGGTTTGCAGCGCGTGCTCGGTTTGAAGTCGTACGAGACGGCGTGGGTTTGGATGCACAAATTCCGGCGCGCCATGGTCCCATCTGATCGTTTGCTGTCCGGCACGGTCGAACTCGACGAGACCTTCGTCGGCGGCGTCACCGCGATGCGGCCGGGGCGCGGCAGCCTGAAGACGGGCGTCATGATCGCGACCGAGATGATCACCCCGCACAAGCACGGCCGCATCCGCTTGCAGCCGACGCCTCGTGAAGAGATCCCGATGGTCAAATTCGCCGAGCGTGTCATCGCGCCTGGCTCGCTGATCAAGACCGACGGCGCTCGAGAACTCCGTCGACTTTCCCAAATGGGATACGGGCACGAGTACTTCACACAACTCGGCAGCCCCACGCCGGCACACATCAATTTGCCCGGCGTCCACCGCGTTGCCTCACTGCTGAAACGATGGCTGGAGGGCACGCTCCATTCAGGCATCTCCGACGAGCAATTGCAGTACTACCTCGACGAATTCACCTTCCGATTCAACCGCCGCTCTTCACGCAGCCGAGGACTGCTCTTCTACCGACTCCTCACCAACGCCCTCACCACAGACCCGCATCCAATGCGAGCTCTGGTCGCCGCCGACCCCGAACCAGGCACTACTTGACCTAAGCGGATACCCCGTACAGATGTTCGAACTCGGCGGAGAATCGGCCCGAGGCGCGCTGGTCCGGGGTGCCAGGATGTCGCTCGTGAGCGTCGAATACCGCACGACCATGCATCTCACGGGCCGCAACACCGGCATCCCGGTGCCGACCGAGGTGCTCGAGGCCCTCGCCGGTGGGCGGCGTCCGGCTGTCTCGGTCGTGGTGAACGGCTACCGCTACCGCAGCACCGTCGGGTCCATGGGCGGCCATGCGCTCATCCCGTTCGCCGCCGAGCGCCGCGCGGAGAGCGGCATCGCCGGCGGCGACCCGCTCGAGGTCTCCCTCGAGCTCGACGCGACCCCGCGGGAGACCGCGGTGCCCGAGGACCTCGCGGTCGCGCTCGCCGAGGCCGACGTCCGGAAAGCGTTCGATGCGCTGTCGCCGAGCCGGCGCGCGGCGCACGTGGACGCGGTCGAGGGTGCGAAGGCCCCGGAGACGCGAGCGCGCCGGATCGCCGCCGTCGTCGGCTCGTTGCTCGGCTGAGCGGCACGTCCGACCGGACGCCGAGCGGGGGGTCGTAGCGTGCTGCGATGTCCGCACGGGTGCTGCAGCCGGAGGTCCACGACGACGGGACGGTGACGGTGACGGCCGCGATCCGGCTCCGGGTCCGCGACCCGCTCGACCTGCGTGGGCGGATCGCGCTGCCCCAGGAGAACGAGGACGGCGAGCTCTTCGTCGGCGACGAGGGGGATCAGGCGGTGCTCGCGCGCGCCGTGTCGATCGTCCTCGATGCGGCCCGCTTCGACGTGCTCGGCATCGACCTGATCCACAACCAGGTCTCCGCCCCCGGGGCGACGGCCTTCCACCCCCATCTGGAGTGAGCGCGATTCGCGCGGAACCGCGCGACACGCCGTTGCGCATGAGGCGTCTGCGCAGGGAGTCACGGGTGTGACTGCGGTGCTGATCAGGCCTAACACGATTACGTAGGAGATCCCTCCGGGTTGCACCCCCAGTCCGGGTGTGCAACTGGGGCTTGCGGGGGTCCCGTCGCCCCCCGATATGGTGGCGCCAGTCGCCGAAGACCCCCCGTTCGGGAGTCGCCCGAACAGGGGGAGTCGGCGCCAGCTCTAGCCGGATGTCGGGGGGTGTCCGAGCGCTCTTCGGCGCGCCCTCCATGGCCGGACGCACCGCACCGCCTGCTTCTCCTCCTGAGCCCGGAGCCCGCCATGGACACGACCCCCGCCCCACGCGGACGATTCGCCTTCCTGATCCATCCGCGGACCGACCCCTCCGAGGACCTCGCGCTGATCCATCCGGCGCTCGGCCTGATCCCCGGACGGCTCTGCGAGGCGGCGATGCGCCGCCTCCCGCTGAAGCCGTGGGTGCACGCCACGATCACGGCGACGGACCGTCCCGACGAGGTGCTCGGTGACGTGATCGGCCTTCCGCTCACCCCTTCCATGCTCCTCGGCCAGGACCGCGCGATGGTGGCGCGCCGGATCGACCAGGCGATCGACCTCGCCGTGTCGCGCGGCGCCAGCGTGCTGGGGCTCGGCGCGCTGACCGCGCCCGCGACCGCGGGCGGTGCGAAGCTCCGGCGACGCACCGAGATCGGTGTCACGAACGGCAACGCGTACACCGCCGCCGCCACCGCGGCTGCGGTCGGTCGGATCGCGGCGGGGATGACGCGCCCGCCGATCGTCGCGCTGGTGGGCGCCAACGGCTCGGTCGGCACGGCGGTCGCTCGCGTGATCGGGCAGATGGGCGTCGCCCGCGAGCTCGTCCTCGTCGGTCGTACGCCCGCGGCCCTCGCGGCGCTCGCGATGGACCTCGATGCGACCTGGTCGACCGACATGGCCGCGTGCCGGCGCGCGGACCTGGTCGTGCTGATGACCTCGGCGGCCGGCGCGGTGCTGACCGCCGAGCACCTGGGGGTCGGCGCCGTCGTGCTCGACGACACCCAGCCGCGGAACACGAGCCCCGACCTCGCGACCGAGCGGCCCGACGTCGTCATCCTCGACGGCGGGGTGGTCTCGACGCCCGGCCTCACCCGCACCGGGTTCGGCATCGGCCTCGCCGGCTCCTCCTCGTTCGCCTGCCTCGCGGAGAGCTCGCTGCTCGCCCTCGCCGACCATCGCGGGCACGGGACCATCGGCCGTCCCTCGCTCGACCAGGTGGCCCGGGTGCAGGAGCTGTCGGAACGGTTCGGGCACCTCGGGTTCGGTCTCGCCCAACCGACGTCCTTCGGCGAGCCCGTCTCCGTGCCGGGCTGGACCGCGCCCCCGCGCCGCGGCTCCGCCTCCTCGCAGGTCCCGGACGGCGTCGTCGCATGAGGATCGTCATCCTGGGCGGCGGGTACTCGTCCGTCTGGTGCTATCGCGCGATCCGCCGTTGGATGGGCGGTTCGGCGCGGATCACCGTGATCGCCCCGTTCACCGATCACGTGTTCCACGGCTTCACGGGTGAGGTGCTCGAGGGTGGCTTGAAGCCGGAGATGCTCTCGAGCCCGCTCGACGAGGTGATCCCGCGTGCCGAGCGCGTGCAGGGTTGGGCGACCGCCGTCGACGCGGAGGCGCGCACCGTCACCGTCGAGTGGCAGGGCGCCGTGCGCGTCGTCGAGTACGACGAGCTCGTCGTCGCCACCGGTGCGCAGGACCGGATCGACCACCTCCCCGGCCTCGCCGAGCACGGCTGGTCGCTCCGGTCGCCGGGCCGAGTCGAGGCGCTGCTCGAGCACCTGCGGTGGATCGACGCCCAAGCCCCGGTGGACGCTGAGGACGCGCGCCGGGCCACGACCGTGGTGGTGGTCGGCGCGGGCTTCGCCGGCACCGAGGTCGCGGCCGCGCTCGGGCGCCGGTACGGCGCAGCGCGCCGCATCGTGCTGATCTCGGCCTCGAAGACCGTCGTCCCGGTCTGGCAGGACAAGCGGTCGCTGCAGGAGCGGCTCATGCGCAACCTCACCGACGCCGGCGTCGAGGTGCTCACCGAGACGCGCGTGGTCGCGGTCGACGAGCGCGGCGTCGAGCTCGGCGACGGCACGCGGATCGAGGCCGCGACCGTCGTGTCCTCCCTCGGCAGCACGGTGCCGCTGATCCCCGGGCTGGAGCGGTTCCAGGAGCCGGACGGTCTGCTCGCCGTCGACGAGTGCCTCCAGGTCACCGACGGGGTGTGGAGCGCGGGCGACGCGGCGGCGGTGCGCCGGGGAGGCACGCGCGTCCCGAAGGAGGCCCTCTGGGCGATCCACGCCGGCACGACGGTCGGCCGGAACATCGCGAGGCGCTCGCGCAGGGCGGAAGCGAGACGGTTCACGTTCCGCGGGCTCGGCACGGTCGCCGCGTTCGCCCCCGGGCGCGCGGTCGCGCTCCTGTGGGGGATCCCGTTGCCGCAGCTGCTGGGCTGGATCGTGCGCGCCGCGTTCTTCCTCTGGTACATGCCGTCGCGCCGCACCGCGCTGAGCATCATGCGCTGGACGGTGCAGCGCCGGCTCCCGATCGCCGTGCCGGTCGCCGACCGCCGCGAGGCGCGTCCCACGCTGGTCGGCCTGGCCGGCGGCCGCACCCCGGCGGCGGTCGTCCGCGAGCAGGTCGAGGTCGACCAGCCCCGCCGCGCCGCAGGCGCCTGAGCGGTGGCGCTCGCGGTCCCGCTGGTCGACCGCCCGGGAAATCCAGGGGCTCCCGCGCCCGGCTCGGCAACGATCCGGCGACGCACCGCCGACGTTCGCGCTGAAGCGTCGCCGTGGCCACGTCGAACTCATACGATGCCGTGATGTCCGTGATCCAGGCCGCCGTGCGCGCGGGAGGCAAGCTGTCCTCCCTGCTCGCGTTCCTCGCGGTGGCTGCTGTCGCCGGCACGCTCATCGCGTGCGTGATCACGCCCGCCGTGGCGATCGCCGGCGGGGTGACGAAGCAGCAGATCGACGCGTTCCAGAGCCTGCCCGCGAACCTCGACATCACGCCGCTCGAGCAGAAGGCGCGCATCTACGCCAAGGACAACGGCAAGGACGTGCTGCTCGCGTCCTTCTTCAGCCAGGATCGCGACGTCCTCGCCTGGGACGAGGTGCCGGCCGTGGTGAAGAACGCCACGCTCGCCGCGGAGGACGTGCGGTTCTACCAGCACGGACCGATCGACCCGAACGGCATCGCCCGTGCGCTCGTGTCCAACTTCATGCACAGGAACATCCAGGGCGCATCGACGATCAGCCAGCAGTACGTGAAGAACGTCTGCGTGCAGCAGGCGGAGGCGCTCACTGACGCGAAGGCGGAGATGGCCGCCTACAACGCCTGCACCGACAAGTCCTACAACCGGAAGATCCGCGAGATGCGGCTCGCGATCGGGCTCGAGAAGAAGTACACGAAGGACCAGATCCTGCTCGGCTACCTCAACATCGCCGGATTCGGCGGCCGCGTGTACGGCATCGAGGCTGCGAGCCAGTACTACTACGGCAAGTCGGCCAAGGATCTCGACATCGGTCAGGCCGCGACGCTGATCTCGATCGTGAACAACCCCGAGTCGTTCCGGCTCGACATGAAGGCCAACCTCGTCGGCGCGGAGGCCAGACGGAACTACGTCCTGAAGGTCGAGCGGACCCACGGCATGATCAGCGCGGCGGACTACCAGAAGTACTCCACGCAGAAGATCACGACGAACATCAGCATCGCCATCATCCCGCACGCAGCCAGTCCCCGCAGTCCGCCGCGCC
>JABBOB010000073.1 GCA_019352055.1 Acidobacteriota bacterium | reverse complement strand
GGACCGCTGACGGAGGCCCAGCGGGCGGTGATCCGCCGGGACACCGAGTGCGCGCTCGCCGCAGGCGCCTCCCTCCGCACCTCCCGATGACGCCGACCCGCACGATCCGCGCCGTCGACTCGCACACCGAAGGGATGCCGACGCGGGTCGTGCTGGACGGGATCGGCGAGATCCCCGGCGCCACGATGAACGAGAAGCGCCTGCACTTCATCGAGCACCTCGATCACCTGCGGCACTTCCTGATGGACGAGCCGCGGGGCCACGGCGCGATGAGCGGCGCGATCCTGCAGCGTCCGACGCGCGACGACTGCGACTGGGGCGTCGTCTACATCGAGGTGTCCGGCTGCCTTCCCATGTGCGGCCACGGCACGATCGGCACCGCCACCGTGCTCGTGGAGGAGCGCATGGTCGAGGTCGTCGAGCCCGTCACGACGATCCGCCTCGACACCCCCGCGGGGCTCGTCGTCGCCCGGGTCGCGGTGACCGACGGCCACGCCGACTCGGTGACCATCGAGAACGTGCCCAGCTGGACCGACCGGCTGGACGCGAGCATCGACGTCCCGGGGCTCGGCACCGTGCCGTACAGCCTCGCGTTCGGCGGCAACTTCTACGCGATGGTGGAGCTCGACGCGATCGGGCTGCCGTTCGACCGCTCCCGGCAAGGGGACATCGTGGAGGCGGGCCTCGCGATCATGGCCGCGATCAACGACCAGGCGCCCCCGCACCACCCGGAGATCGCCGGAGCGGACCACTGCCACCACGTCGAGTTCATCGCGCCCGGCTCCGACGCACGGCTCTCCCGGCACGCGATGGCGATCCACCCCGGATGGTTCGACCGCTCCCCGTGCGGCACGGGCACCTCCGCCCGCATGGCGGAGCTGCACAGCCGCGGCGAGCTGCCGCTCGACACCGACTTCGTCAACGAGTCGTTCATCGGCAGCCGGTTCACCGGGCGCCTCGTCGCCGAGACCACGGTCGCCGGCCGCCCCGCCGTCGTGCCGACCATCACCGGCCGGGCCTGGATCACCGGCCGCGCCGAGTACGTGCTCGATCCGGCCGACCCCTTCCCCGACGGATTCGTCTTCTGAACTCGGCCACGTCCTGCGGGCCGCGCTTCCGCTGAGCGGACCAAGGGCCCACCCGCGATCGACCCCGCGTCGGTAGCGTGTCGCCAGGCGACCCGCCGAGTCCTTGCCGGACGACCCAACAGGAGCGCGCATGGCCAAGTCGAAGAAGTCGAAGCAGGACAGCACGGCCAAGGAGGCGGAGCAGGCGAAGAAGGCCGCCGCCAGGGCCCAGGCCAAGGCGGCCGCGAAGCTCGCCCTGCTCGTCGACGACGCGGAGAAGGCCGCGAAGGCCGCCGGCAAGGCCGCGAGGACCGCCGCGAAGGCGCAGGCCAGGGCGGTCGCCGCCGGCGCTCCTGAGCCCAAGGCCGAGGCGACCGAGGCGGAGCTGCTGAAGCTCGCCCTCCGCGGGGTCGAGGCGAAGCTCACCGACGCGGAGCGCAAGGTCGAGGCGCTCGAGCAGCAGATCGCGGACTTCCACCGCCGCGACGTGCAGGAGCTCGAGGACGCCGTCGAGGAGGCGATCCTTGACGCCGCCGTCGCTGCGACGGTCGAGGAGGTCATCGAGGCGGAGCTCGCCGACGACGTCGCGGTGCTCGACGCCGCGGAGGCGGAGGCGGTCGCCGAGGAGCTCGACGAGATCGTCGCCGAGGCCGATGCGCCCTCGACGCAGCCGTCCCCGGTCGACGGCGCAGCCGACGCGGCGACCGTGTTCGCATCGAGCGACGCCGGTGCCGAGCCGACCGTGACCCCGTCCGAGCTCACCCCGCCGCTGCCCGAGGACCCGGCCGCCGAGCAGCCGAGCGAGTCGTGGACGCTGCTGCAGCTCCGGGCCGAGGCCAAGCGACGTGGACTGACGGGCACCTCGAACCTGCCGAAGGCCGCTCTGCTGCAGCGCCTGCGCGGCTGATCGGTTCGGCGCGGCCCGGGCGCGACGTCGCGCCGCGTCACAGAACCGTCCGACGGCGCGCGAGCGACGTAGCGTGGCGGGGATGTCCTCCACCTCCCTCACCGCGGCCCCGTCGCTGCCGGGCGTCGTCGGGTCCGTGCTCGACCTGATCGGCGAGACCCCGATCGTGCGCCTCCGCCGCCTGGTCCCCGCCGACGGCGCGCAGGTGGTGGTGAAGCTCGAGGGTCGCAATCCCGGCGGCAGCGCCAAGGACCGTGCGGCGCTCGCGCTGATCCGGGACGCGGAGTCGACCGGGGCGCTCGTCCCCGGCGCACCGATCGTGGAGTCCACCTCCGGCAACACCGGGATCGGACTCGCGCTCGTCGGGCGCGTCACAGGCCACCCGGTCGTCATCGTGCACGGCGGCACCATGTCGCCCGAGAAGCTCGCGCTGCTGC
Source organism: Acidobacteriota bacterium (assembly GCA_019352055.1). Taxonomy (GTDB): domain Bacteria; phylum Actinomycetota; class Actinomycetes; order Actinomycetales; family Microbacteriaceae; genus Amnibacterium. The sequence goes on along the minus strand of JABBOB010000073.1, from coordinate 8,355 downwards.
GTCTGCACGGAGCGGAGCTGATCGAGGCCGACTGGACCGCGGGGCCCGATGATCCCGGGAACCCCAGAGCCGTCGCCGACCGCATCGCGCGGGACCGCCGCGGCTGGCGCAGCCACCAGTACGACAACCCCGCGAACCCGGGTGCCCACTACCGGTCGACGGGGCCGGAGATCTGGCGGCAGACGGGCGGGGCCGTGACGCACCTGGTCGCGAGCATCGGCACGGGCGGCACGATCTCGGGCACCGGCCGGTTCCTCCGCGAGGTCTCCGGCGATCGCGTCCGCGTGGTCGGCGCGAACCCCGTCGGATCGACCTACGGCGGCGGCCCTGTCGGCACGATCCGGGTGGAGGGCGTCGGCACGAACTGGCCGAGCAGCCACTGGCCGGAGAACTTCGACCGCGCGGTGCCTCACGAGATCCGCACGATGTCGGACGAGGTCGCCTTCCGGACGGTGGCGCGGCTGGCGTCGGAGGAGGCGCTCCTCGTCGGACCCTCCTCCGGGCTCGCGGTCGGCGTCGCGCTCGAGCTCGCCACCGAGCTGGACCGTGCCCACGTGATCGTGGTCGTCGCCCCGGACTCGGCGACCAACTACCTCGGGGAGCTCGCAGGATGACCGTCCACTTCGGCTGGTTCCTCGGCGCCGGCTTCGGCGTGCAGGGCTGGGGCGACCCCACCTACGGCGTCGGCTACGACTGGAAGCAGCCCGGCGTCTACCAGGACGCCGTCCGCGTCTTCGAGGGTGCCGCGTTCGGCCTCCTGATCATCGAGGACGGCGTCGCCGTGCCCGACACCTACCGCGGCACCGCCCAGGTGAATCTCGCGGCCGCCCGCTTCGTACCGAAGCACGACCCGTTCCCGCTCGTGCCGTACCTGCTGGGAGCGACGGAGCGGATCGGCATCGTGCCGACGATCTCCGCGAGCTTCTGGGAGCCGTACACCGCCGCCCGCCTGCTGGCGACGCTGCAGCACTTCGCGCACGGCCGCCTCGGGTTCAACGTCGTCACCTCGGGCTCCGACCTGGCTGCGCAGAACTACGGGCTGGACAAGCAGACCGAGCACGACCTCCGCTACGACCGCGCGGACGAGTGGGTCGACGTGGTGCGGGCGCTCTGGCGCAGCTGGGAGCCGGGCGCCGTCCTCGAGGACACCGTCGGCGGCGTCTACGCGGACTCCAGCAAGGTGCACACGATCGACCACGAGGGCCGCTTCTTCCGGGTCCGCGGTCCGCTCAACACCCTCCCGCCCGAGGAGGAGCCCGTGCTGGTCCAGGCCGGGGCGTCCGGCCGTGGGCAGGCGTTCGCGGGCCGGCACTCCGACGTCGTGCTCGCGCTCGCCTCCACGCCCGAGCGGATGAAGGCGCACCGCGACCAGGTGCGCCAGGCCGCGGCCGATGCGGGCCGCGACCCCGACTCGATCACCGTGCTGTTCGTCGTGAACCCGATCCCGACCGCGAACGCGGAGGAGACCGCGTCCGTGCGCGCGGCCCGGTCGGCGCTGACGCAGGCCGCGATCGACGAGCAGCTGCAGTCGATCTCGTACCTGACGAACGTGGACTTCGCGCGGTTCGATCTCGACGCGCCGCTGCCGTCGTTCGAGACGAACAGCAACCGGGGCACGCTCGAGAACTTCGTGCGGAGCGCGCCGGCCGGCTCCACGCTGCGCGAGGTGCTCGCGACCCGCGCGAAGGCGGACGGCCTCGCGATCGTCGGCACGCCGACCGAGATCACGGACCGGCTGGGCGAGCTCGCCGACGGCAGCGGCGCCGACGGCTTCCTCTTCACCGGCCAGGTGCACCCCGCGCACGTGCACCGCACCCTCGATCCGCTCGTGCCCGCGCTCCGCGCCGCGGGCCTGCTGCGCACCGAGCTCGCGGCCACCACCCTCCGCGGCAACCTGGCCGCACGCTGATGGCGAGCGGGAGGCCCTCCACCGGGGTCACGATCGCCACCGAGCCGCTCACCCCGGACGAGGTCCTCGCCATCGCGGCCGGCGCCTCCGTGCGCATCGGGGCGGCGGCACGAGCGCGGATGGCGGTGTCCCGCGCGGTGCTGCTCGAGGCGGTGGAGCGCGGCGACGCGGTCTACGGATCGACGCGGCGACTCGGCGCGGGAGCCGACGACGGCGTGGACGAGCAGGCCGCGTTCCAGCTGCAGGTCGTGCGCAACCACGCCGGCGCGATCGGCGACCCCGTCGACCCGCTGATCGTGCGCGCCGCGATCGCCGTCCGCGTCGCCCAGTTCGCGCTCGGCGGCAGCGGCGTCCGGCCGGCGGTCGCCGACGCGCTCGTCGCCCTGCTCACCGCCGACATCGTGCCGTTCGTGCCCGACCGGGGCTCGGTCGGCATGGCGGACCTGGCGCTGAACGCCACCGTCGCCCAGGTGGTGATCGGCGAGGGCGCCGTGCTGACGGACGAGGGCGAGGTCGTGTCGGGCGCGGAGGCGCTCGCCGCCGCCGGCCTGGTCCCGCTCGAGCTCGAGACGCACGAGGCGCTGTCGCTGCTCAACACGAACACGTTCACCTTCGGCTCGGCGATCCTCGCCGAGCCGCGCCTCGAGGAGCTCTCGGCCCTCGCCGACCGAGCGATCGCGCTGTCGCTCGAGGCGGCGGGCGCGCACCGCCCCTCCGGCGACCTCGGCCCGTACTCGATCACCGTGTTCGCCGACGTGGAGGGCAGCGGCCCCTGGCGCTCCGCGGTGGTCCTCCGCGAGCTGCTGCAGGGCTCGTTCCTGCACGAGGCGACCGAGCGACGGACGCAGGACGAGCTGTCGTTCCGCTGCGCCCCGCAGGTGCACGGCGCGCTGCTGGAGCGGACGGAGGACCTCGCCCTCGCGGTCGAGGACGCGCTCGTGGTGCGGGCGGAGAACCCCCTGGTCGATGTCGAGACCCGCAGCGTGGTGGCGAACGGCAACTTCGCGTCGCCGGACGTCGTGCTGGGGCTCGAGTCCGTGCGGCTGGCACTCGCGCACGTCGGGCGGATCTCGGCCCGGCGCACGAGCGTGCTGTCCGCGCTGTCCCGCCCGCTGCGGGCGGAGGGCCGGGCGGGGATCCCCGGTCTGCTCGCGTACACGGCGGCGGAACGGCTGAACGACCTGCGCCGACTGGCCGCACCGGTGAGCCTGGACGACGTGCTGCTCTCCGAGGTCGAGGACTACGCGACCTGGGGCTGGACCGCGGCCCGCACCACGCACGACGCGATCGACGCCGCCACGGACCTCCTCGCGATCGAGGCGCTCCACGCGGCGTCCCTGCTCCGGCATGCGACCGTGCCGCTCGGCAGCGGAACCGCCCCGCTCGTCGCCGCGCTCGCCGACGTCCTGGAGCGTGGCGGCGGCGCCGAAGAGCTGGTCCGCGGGGCCGCGGAGGCGCTGGCGAGCGAGTGATGCGCCGTTTCGTAGGACGCGTCGTCCTACGAAACGAAGAGTCAGCAGTCGCAGGTCACGGAGGCGACCGGAACCGTGAGCGGGTCCGGCGCGCGGAGGACACGACCCTCGTCCGACTCGACCGGCATCCCCTCGCGGGCCCAGTACTCGAAGCCGCCGAGCATCTCCCGGACCTCGTATCCGAGCTGCGCGAACGCGAGCGCCGCCCTCGTGCCGCCGTTGCAGCCGGGGCCCCAGCAGTAGACGACGACCGGCATGTCGGCCGGGATCGCGGCGGCGGCCTCGGCCGCGATGCGAGCCGTCGGGAGGTGGACGGCGCCGACCGCCCTCCCCTGGCGCCACGCCGCGTCGCCCCGGGAGTCGACCAGCACGAACCGGTCGCCGGCGGCCTGCGCGGCGCGGACGTCGGAGGGGTCGGTCTCGAACCGGAGGCGGGCGGCGAGGTGCGCGACGGCGTCGTTCATGCATCAGCACGGTACGCACCCGGAACCGCGGATCGAAGAGCTGATCGACGCCGTTCGAGCGCACCGGCCGTCGATCCCGCGGCATACTGCGGCGATGACCGCTGGAACGCCGTTCGTCGCCGACCGCACCGATCGCGCCCTGCTCGCGGCGCTGCAGGCCGACGGCCGGAGGAGCATGGCGGAGCTCGCGCGCGACGTGCGCATGTCGGCCAGCGCGGTCGCCGAGCGCGTCCGCCGGCTCGAGGAGGCGGGCGTCATCCGCGGCTACCGCGCCGACGTGGATCCGGAGGCGCTCGGCTTCGCGATCCTGGCGCACCTCCGGCTGCGCTACCCGTCGAGCGCCTACGGGCCGCTGCACGCCCTGCTCGCCGACATCCCGGAGGTGCTCGAGGCGGACCACGTCACGGGCGACGACTGCTTCGTCATCAAGGTCGTCGCGACCTCGATGCGGCACCTCGAGCAGGTGACGGGACGCATCGGCACGATGGGGTCGGTGACGACGAGCATCGCCTACTCGAGCCCCGTCGTGGCTCGAGCGGTCACGCCTCCGGAGCCGGCACCGGCTTCGTGAAGCGGAGGGAGGCCGCGGCGTCCTGCGGCACCGCCGGATCGAAGTCCGGCACCCAGCCGTGCCGGAGGTAGAGCGCGACCGCCTCCGGCTGCTTCGCTCCCGTGGTCAGCTCGAGCCCGGCGTAGCCGAGCGCGGCGGCCCGCTGCTCGAGCAGACCGAGCACCCGACCCGCGAGGCCCTGCCGCCGGCTGCCGGGGTCGGTCCACATCCGTTTGAACTCGGCGAGCGGTCGACCGTCCCCACCGGAGCTCCCCCGCTTCAGCGCGCCGCCCGCGACGACGACACCGTGGCGCAGCACCGCGACGAACCCTCCGCCCTGATCGGCGGCGAACACCTCGGGCGGGTAGCGCGTCAGCTCCGCGGATGAGCACACGCCGTCGGTCGGCTCGTAGCGGGCGTCGTAGTCGCGCGCCAGATCCTGCAGCAGCGGCAGCAGCACGGGGTCGTCGGCGGCGACCCAGCGCACCTCCTCGATCACGCCACCGACGCTAGCGACCCTCAGCCGAGCACGCGCAGCGCGCCGGGCACGACCTCGAGCGTCACGGGCAGCGGGCCGAACCGCTCGCCGTCCGCGTAGGTCATCGGGATCGGGCCGCGGTCGTCGACGTCGATCGTGATCACGCGGCCGCGCTCGATGGTGACGTGCTCGTCGTTCACATGCGTGCCGCGGAAGACCCGCGGGAAGATGCGGAGCAGTTCGACGCGCGACAGCGGGGTCGCGATCAACACGTCGAGCAGCCCGTCGTCGACCACCGCGTCGGGTGCCAGGCGCATGCCGCCGCCGATGCTCGCCGTGTTGCCGACGGTGACGAGCACCGCGTCGACGTGCCTGGTGTCCCGGTCGATGGTGACGCGGTAGCGCCTCGAGTGGAGGCGCGCGAGCTCGAGCAGCACCGCAGCGATGTACCGCGGGGTTCCGGACAGCCGGGTCATGCGGTTCGCCCGCTCGTTCACGGCGGCGTCGAACCCCGCGGAGAGCATCCCGACGAACCAACGCCCTGTGCTGACCCGGACCGCGTCGATCTCGCGCACCGTCATCGGTTCCGTGGCGAGCGCCCGGACGAGGTGCGCGATCGCGGCGTCGGGGTCGCCGCGCGGCAGCCCGAGGCAGCGGGCGACGTCGTTGCCGGTCCCGGTGGCGATGATCCCGATCGCGACCCGCGTGCGGGCGAGCGCGTTGACGGCGCAGTGCAGCGTCCCGTCGCCCCCGATCACGACGACCGCGTCGGTCGCGTTCCCCGCCGCGGCGTCGCGCAGCACCGACTCCATCGCACGGCCGTCCTTCGGCTGGACCTGCCGGACCTGGTGCCCCGCGTCGCGCAGCGCCGCCGTCGCGCGGGCGCCGATCGCCGCGCCGCGACCACCCCCGGCCGCGGCGTTCACCGCCACCAGCAGCCGCGCCATGCGGGAAGTGTCGCATCCCCTCGCACCCGCCGCTTGCGGTTGCCGCGGCGGAAGTCCCTACGGTCGGAGCATCGGCAGGAACGGACGAAGGAGGAACCGTGCTGTGGTCCATCGTCGACGTCGCGCGATCAGCCGGCGTCACCGCGCGCACGCTCCGCTTCTGGGACGAGATCGGTCTGCTGCCGCCGACCGCCATCGGCACGGACGGGTACCGGCGGTACGACGAGCACGCCCTGCTGCGGCTGCAGCGGGTGCTCGTGCTGCGGGCGCTCGGGCTGCCCCTGAAGGACATCGGCGCCGTGCTGGACGCCGAGCAGGACGAGCTCGCGACGCTGCGGGAGCACCGTGACCGGTTGCTCGCGGAGCACGACCGACTCGCCCGCATGGCCGCGACCGTGAGCCGCACGATCGCCCGACTGGAGAGGAACGAACCCATGACCACCACCGGACCCGAGGACCTGTTCGACGGCTTCGACGAGCGCGCGTTCGCCGAGGAGGCCCGCGAGCGCTGGCCGGAGCAGGCCGCGACGAGCGAGGCACGGACGGCCGCCATGACGGAGGCCGACAAGCTCCGGCTCCAGGACGAGTACGCGGCCGAGATGGGGAGGATGGCCGCGCTCCTGACGGCGGGCGCGCCCGTCGAGGCACCGGCGGTGCAGCAGGAGGTCGACGCCCTCTTCCGGCGGGTGTCGACGATGTGGACGCCCGATGCCGCCTCCTTCGCCGGCCTCGGCGCGGTCTACGCCGAGGACGACCGCTTCCGGGCGACCTACGAGCGCGTCGCACCCGGCCTCGCCGAGTACTACCGAGCGGCGATGGCGCACTACGCGGCGGCCAGGCTCGGCTGACCCCGTCCGGCGTTCGTCCGGCCGGGGCCGGGAGACTGGCGGGATGCGCGCGATCGTCTACTCCCGCTCCGGCGGCCCCGAGGTGCTGCGGCTCGTGGACCGGGAGGTGCGCGAGCCCGGCCCCGGGGAGGTGCGGGTCCGGATCGCCGTCTCCGGCGTCAACCCGACGGACTGGAAGTCGCGCAGCGGCACGGATCCCGACTGCGACCAGGTGCCCGACCAGGACGGCGCCGGAGTCGTCGACGCCGTGGGCGAGCGCGTGCGGCTCGCGGTCGGCGACCGGGTGTGGGTGTGGGACGCCGCCTACCGGCGGCCGGACGGCACAGCGCAGGAGCTGACGGTCGTCCCGGAGCGCCAGGCGGTGCTGCTGCCGGACGAGGCGTCGTTCGACCTGGGCGCCTCCCTCGGCATCCCGGCGCTCACCGCGCACCTCGCCCTCCGCGCCGGTGACGCGGACCCGCAGCCGCTGGCTCCGGGCGCCCTGTCGGGCCGCACCGTGCTCGTCGCGGGCGGCGCCGGTGCAGTCGGGCACGCCGCGATCGAGCTGGCCGCGTGGGCGGGCGCCCGCGTGATCACCACGGTCTCGTCGCCGGCGAAGGCCGCGCTCGCGCGGGCCGCCGGGGCGCACGAGGTCGTCGACTACCGGGCGGAGGACGCCGCCGCAGCGATCACGCGCCTCGCGCCCGCGGGCGTCGACCTGATCGCGGAGGTGAACCCCGACGCGAACGCGGCGCTCGACGGCGAGGTCCTCGCCCCCGGCGGCACGATCGCCGTGTACGCGACCGACTCCCCCGACCCGCTGACGTTCCAGATCCGCACGTTCATGGCCAAGAACCTGCGGTGGCGGTTCCTGCTCACCTACACCGCGCCCGCCGCCGAGAAGGACGCCGCGGTCGAGGGGGTCCGCGCCGCGGTGGCCGCGGGAGCGCTCCGCGTCGGCGAGGCCGCAGGGCTGCCGATCACCCGGTTCCCGCTCGAGCGCACCGCCGACGCGCACGCCGCGGTAGCGGCCGGCACGGTCGGCAAGGTCCTCATCGACGTGTGACGCTCACCACCGGGTGCGGTTGCGCTCCTGCTCGACGACCTCGGCCAGGTCCCGCAGCCGCCCGAGACCTGCGAGCGGCTGCGCCATCCGCGGGTTGCCGGCGAGGGTCTCGCGATGCCGGTCCAGGAACGCCCAGTACCCGGCCGTGAACGGGCACGCGTCCTCACCGACCCGCACCTTCGGGTCGAACCGGCAGCCGCCGCAGTAGTCGGTCATCCGGGCGATGTAGGCGCCGCCGGAGGCGTACGGCTTGGTCGCGACGACCCCGCCGTCGGCATGGAGGCTCATCCCGACCACGTTGGCCGGCATCACCCACGGCGTGCCGTCGACGAACGCTCCCGTGAACCACTCGGTCGTCTCCTTCGGCGACCAGGCCTGCTCGAGCGCGAAGTTCCCCAGCACCATCAAGCGCTGGATGTGGTGCGCCCAGCCGTGCTCGTGCACCCCCGCCACCACGGACGACAGGCAGTTCGCCTCGATCGCGGTGGCGTCGAGCTCCCAGATGCGGTCCGGCACCCGCCGGCGGGCGTGGAGCGCGTTGCGGTGCACGTACCGCTCCCCCAGGTGCCAGTACAGGTGCCACATCCAGTCCCGCCAGCCGACGATCTGCCGCACGAACCCCTCGACCGAGTGCAGCGGCGC
>JABBOB010000017.1:34544-46395 GCA_019352055.1 Acidobacteriota bacterium | reverse complement strand
GATCGAGCCGGGCGTAAGGGTCGTAGTCGCGATCGCTCATGCGCCGGACGCTAGTTGCCGTGCCTGAACCCAGCCGGCGGACACCCGTGGTGGTCGCCGCCCGGTGCGGGCGGTGCGGGCGGTGCGGTCATCGTCGTCGCTCGGGCGACGAGCGCTTGAGCAGGAAGCATTCACTTCGGCAGGAATCGACCCGCGCGTTCTTCCTGCTGAACCGAATTGTTCCTGCCGTTGTGCTCGGTCCTTCCTGCTGAAGGACTCGGGTCAGCGGCCGAGGAGCTTCTGCAGCTTCTCGAGGTCCTCCGGGCTCGGCTGTGTCGCCGCGTTCGCGCCGCCGCCGAGACCGAATCCGGCGCCTCCGGAGGTCTGCGGCTTCAGCGAGCGGCCCTCAGCGAGCGCCTGGTTCTCCGCTGCGCGCTTCGCCGGGTTGCCCGACTTCGAGCCCTTCTTCCTCTGCTGCACCGGCTTGCGGCCGCCGCCGTAACCGACCGGGCCCATGCCGGGGATCTGCGGCACGCCGCCACGGGCGACGGTCTTCATCATCTTCGCCGCCTGGTCGAACCGCTGGACGAGCTGGTTGACGTCGGTCACGGTCATGCCGGAGCCGCGTGCGATACGGAGGCGCCGGGAGCCGTTCAGGAGCTTCGGGTTCTGCCGTTCGGCGGGGGTCATCGACTGGATGATCGCCTCCGTGCGCACGATCTCGCGCTCGTCGAACTGGTCGAGCTGCTCGCGCATCTGCCGAGCGCCCGGCAGCATGCCGATCATCTTCATCAAGCCGCCGCGGTTGCGCAGCTGCTGCATCTGCTTGAGGAAGTCTTCGAGGGTGAACGTCGAGGTGGCGATCTTCTCCGCCAGCTCGAGCGCCTCCTGCTCGTCGAACGACTGCTGCGCCTGCTCGATGAGGGTGAGGATGTCGCCGAGGTCGAGGATCCGGCTGGCCATGCGGTCCGGGTGGAACGGCTCGAAGTCCTCGAGCTTCTCGCCCGTCGAGGCGAACACGATCGGCCGGCCCGTGACGGAGGCGACCGACAGGGCAGCGCCGCCGCGGGCGTCGCCGTCGAGCTTCGTCAGGACGACGCCGGTGAAGTCGACGCCCTCCTGGAACGCCTTCGCCGTGGCGACGGCGTCCTGACCGATCATCGCGTCGATGACGAACAGGACCTCGTCGGGGTTCGTCGCACGGCGGATGTCCGCGGCCTGCTTCATCAGCTCGGCGTCGACGCCGGTGCGGCCGGCGGTGTCGATGATGACGACGTCGTGCTGCTTGTCGCGCGCGTACTTGACGGCGTCCTTGGCGACTCGGACCGGGTCGCCCACACCGTTGCCGGGCTGCGGGGCGTAGACGGTCGCGCCGGCCTGCTCGCCGACGACCTGCAGCTGCTGCACCGCGTTCGGGCGCTGCAGGTCCGCGGCGACGAGGAGCGGGGTGTGGCCGTCGTTGTCGAGCCACTTCGCCAGCTTGCCCGCGAGCGTCGTCTTGCCGGCGCCCTGGAGGCCGGCGAGCATGATGATCGTCGGCGGCGTCTTCGCGAACTCGAGGCGGCGCTGCTGGCCGCCGAGGATGCCGACGAGCTCCTCGTTCACGATCTGGACGACCTGCTGGGCCGGGTTCAGCGCCTTGCTGAGGTCGGCGCCGAGCGCCCGCTCGCGCACGTTCGCGGTGAACTGCTTCACGACGTCGAGGTTCACGTCGGCGTCGAGCAGGGCGCGGCGGATCTCCCTGACCGTGCCGTCGACGTCGCTCGCCGTGAGCACGCCCTTGCCCCGGAGGTTCGCGAGCGCGGCGGTGAGGCGATCCGACAGGGATCCGAAGGTGGCCATAGGGCAGGGATTCTACCGGCGTCCGCGACGGCCCGGCAGGCGTCGCGATCCGAGCACTTCGGCAGGCTGCACGCGCTTCCACCCGAGCACTTCGGCAGGCTGCACGCGCTTCGGCAGGCTGCGGGAGGGCGCACCAGCCTGCCGAAGTGGGATCAGCCTGCCGAGGTGCTCATCCGGCCTGCTCAGGAGGTGGCCAGGAGCCGGAGGAGGTCGCGCTCCTCCGCGTCGGAGAGGCCGGCGCCGTGCGGATGCGCGGGCTGCGTCCGCTCCCACGCCAGGACGTCGCGCAGGGTCTCGGCGAGCGGTCGGTGCACGAGGCCCACCTCCCGCGCCCTCGAGCCGTCCCGGGACGCGAACCCCTGCCATCCCGGATCCGCGAGCCAGAGCGGCAGGCTGCGCGGGCCGGCCCACTCCGCCACACCCTGCTCGGCGAGCCACCCCTCCGGTGCGGTCGCGAGGCCGCCGGCGAACCGCGCGACCGCCTGCGCCGTCGCGAGATGCTCGCCGAACGGCACCTCCTGGCCGACGGCGTCGAAGACGCCGCCGATCCCCTCCTCCGCAGCCCGCACGAGCCACGCGGCGAGGTCGCGCACGTCGACGACCTCCGTCGGGCGGTCGGCGGCGTCCGGCACGAGCACCGCAACCCCGGTGGGGTGCGCGAACCGCCACGGCCACCAGCCGGAGCGACCGGAGGCGTCGCCGGGGCCGCCGATCAGACCGGCTCTGGCGATGAGCGCACGATCGCCGAACGCATCCAGGACAGCCCGCTCGCAGAGCACCTTGCCCATGCCGTACGCCTCGCCGGGATCGGCCGGCTCGGCTCCGGGGTCGAGCAGCGTCGCTGTCTCGTCCTGGTGCGGCGTGCCGGGATCGGCGTAGACGTTGCCGGTCGACACGAGCACGTACCGGTCGGCAGCGAGCGCCGCGATCGCGCTGCGGACGTGGTCGGGCCGGCGGGCGACATCGACGACGACGTCCCACCGCTCGTCCGAGACGACGACGTACGCCTCCGGGTGCTCCCGGTCGGCCCGCACCAGCACCGCTCCCTCGGCGACCGGGCCCGAACCGCCGCGGGCCAGGCAGACCACGGCGTGGCCCCGCGCGACCGCCGCGATCGCGATCGTCCGACCGAGCCAGCCCGTGCCACCGAGGACGAGGATGCGCATGGTGTGATCCTGCTCGCCAGGAGTCGGAACCGCTCAGGCCTGCTGCTCCCAGCGGAACCACTTCGCCTCGAGCGCGCCGGCGAGATCCACGCCGTTCCGCCGTGCGAAGAGCAGGACATGGCCGAGAACGTCGGCGCACTCTTCGGCGAGGCGCTCGTCGAGCCCATCGGGGGTGTATCCGCGGTCCCTGCTGCGGCCGGACCTCGCCAGCTGGATCTGCGTCAGCTCGCCGAGCTCCTCCAGGAGCTTCAGGAGGAACCAGTCGTCGTCCCGGTCGATCCCCTCGCGTGCGGCGTAGCCGACCGAGATGCGTTCGAGGCGGTCGGCGAGCGCGGCGAGGTCCATGGACGCCATCCAAGCGTCGGCCACCGATACCGTCGCGACATGCGCACCACTGCCGTCTCCGGGCTCGACCTCACCGCCCTCACGATGGGGTCCGCGCCGGCGCCCACCGCGGTCGCCCGCGCGGTCGAGCTGCTCGACGAGGGCTGGGACGCGGGCATCCGCGCGCTCGATGCGGCCGACGGGACGGGAGGGATGGGCCCGCAGGCGGGTCCGGGACCCGAGGCGGCGCGAAGCGGTGGGGCCGGGCCCGCCCGGGGAGAGTCCGCCGCCGGGCGCTGGCTCGAGGAGCGCCAGCCGGAGGGCATCGCCGTCCTGTCCGGCGTGGGCGCCGTCGTCGGGCGGGGCCGTGGCAGCGACCTCTCCCCCGTACGGCTCGAGGCGCACCTCGCCGCCGGATCCCGACGCCTCGGCCGGATCGACCTGGCGTGGTTGCGCGGCACGGACGCGGAGACCCCGCTCGAGGACTCCCTCCAGCCGCTCGCCGCCGCCATCGAGTCGGGGCGCGTGCGCGGCTGGGGCGCCGGCGACGCCGACGCGCGCGCGCTCGAGGGGCTGCTGTCGGAGGCGGACCGGCTCGGACTGCCCCGCCCCTCCTTCGTGCGCATCCGGCTGAACCTGCTCGAGCGGGATCGCCTCCGGGACCTCGCGCCCCTCGCGGCCGGCGAGCAGGTGGCGATCCTCGCGGGCGCGCCCCTCGGCGCGGGACGGCTCACCGGCCGGCACGTCGCGGCGGAGGAGAGCGCCGCGGAGGCGATCCGCTACGGCGCGCCTCGGGACACGCCCGTCGACGAGGCGCTCGAGACCCTGATCGCGCTGCGCACCCTCGCGCAGGACCTCGACCTGACCCTCGAGGCGATGGCGCTCGCGTGGCTGCTGTCGAGCGAGTCGATCGCATCGACGATCGTCACACCCCGCGCGAGGGGGGACTGGGACGCGGTGCACGAGGCGCTCGAGCGTCCGCTCGACGCGGACACGGTCGAGCGCATCGACTCCCTGCTCCCCTGAGCCTTCACGGATCAGGGCGGATTGGGGACACGCCGCATCCCACGACGCTGGAACGGCGTGTCGCCCAAACGAGCCTGATCCGTGAAAATGGACTCGAGGGCGGTGCGCGCCGCGGCCGTGTCGGGCAGGCGCGCCTCGTCGTCGTCGAGCAGCACATCCGTCAGCCTGCCGGTCCCGTCGCATTCACGACGTAGGGTTCCGGCCATGATCGACGTCGCTCTCACGAGCCTCGCGCCGGACCTGCTCGACTACTGCGAGGGGTGGGCGCTGCAGCGCCGCATCCACGCCGACGTCGTCGCCGGCACGAGGGCGGACTCCCTCATCCTCTGCGAGCACGAGGCCGTCTACACGGCCGGCAAGCGGACCGCCGCCGACGAGCGTCCGGTCGACGGCACGCCCGTCGTCGACGTCGACCGCGGCGGCAAGATCACCTGGCACGGCCCCGGCCAGCTCACGGGCTACCCGATCCTGCACCTCCCGGACCGGCACGAGGTCGTCGCGTTCGTGCGCGACCTCGAGGCGATGATGATCGACGTCGCCGCCCGATTCGACGTTCACGGGGAGCGCGTGGAGGGGCGCAGCGGCGTCTGGGTGCGCACCGCGGCCGGCTGGGACAAGATCGGCGCGATCGGCCTGCGGGTCGAGCAGGGCGTGACCATGCACGGGTTCGCGCTCAACTGCAGCAACGACCTCCAGCCGTACGACCGGATCGTCGCCTGCGGCATCAGGGACGCCGGAGTCACCACCCTGAGCGCGCTCAGCGGCCGCACGATCACCCCCGCAGACGCGGCACCGATCGTGCTCGCCCTGTTCCAGGACGGCGTGCTCGGCCTCGCCTCGGCCGAGGAGGTGGCGGCGTGACCGATCTCGCTGCCCGCGTCGTCCGCCTCCCCTCCACCGGCCTCAGTCCGGAGCAGGAGGCGACGCAGGCCGGCCACCGTCGGATGCTGCGCCTCGAGGCGCGCAACTCCGCGGTCCCGATCGAGCGGAAGCCGGAGTGGATCCGCACCACCTTGAAGCAGGGGCCCGAGTTCCACGCGCTGCGCGACCTGGTGAAGAGCGAGGGCCTGCACACGGTCTGCCAGGAGGCCGGCTGCCCGAACATCTCCGAGTGCTGGGAGGACCGGGAGGCCACCTTCCTCATCGGCGGCTCGCAGTGCACCCGCCGGTGCGACTTCTGCCAGATCGACACCGGCAAGCCCGCCGAGTACGACCGCGACGAGCCGCGCCGGGTCGCCGAGTCGGTGACCCGGATGCGGCTGCGGTACGCGACCGTCACCGGTGTCGCCCGCGACGACCTGCCCGACGAGGGCGCCTGGCTGCACGCCGAGACCGTCCGGGCGATCCACGAGGCCAACCCCGGCACAGGGGTCGAGATCCTGGCGACCGACTTCTCCGGGAACCCCGACCTGCTCGGGGAGGTGTTCTCCTCCCGGCCGGAGGTCTTCGCCCACAACGTCGAGACCGTGCCGCGGATCTTCAAGCGGATCCGCCCGGCGTTCCGGTACGACCGCTCGCTCGGCGTGCTCACCCGGGCACGAGACGCCGGCCTCGTCACGAAGTCGAACCTGATCCTCGGCATGGGCGAGGAGCCCTCCGAGGTGCTGCAGGCGCTCGGGGACCTGCACGCCGCGGGGACCGACATCATCACGCTCACGCAGTACCTGCGCCCGACGCCCCGGCATCTGCCGGTCGCCCGCTGGGTCACGCCCACGGAGTTCGAGGATTTCAAGACCGCGGCGGAGGAGATCGGGTTCCTCGGCGTGCTCGCCGGCCCGCTCGTGCGCTCGTCCTACCGCGCCGGCCGCCTCTATGCGCAGTCGATGGCGGCCAAGGGCCGCGAGCTGCCGGAGGGTCTGCGGCACCTCGCCGACCCGTCCCTGGGCTTCGCGCAGGCGGTCGGCTGATCGTGGCGACGATCGTGCCGTTCGACGGCGTGCTCCCGGAGATCGATCCGAGTGCGTACGTCGCGCCGACCGCGACGCTGATCGGCCGGGTGCGCGTGGAGGCGGACGCCGTCGTGATGTTCGGCGCGGTGCTGCGCGGTGACCGGGACCGCATCGTGCTCGGCCGGGGCAGCAACCTGCAGGACAACGTCGTCGTGCACTGCGATCCGGGCTCCCCCGCGACGATCGGCGCCGGGGTGAGCGTCGGCCATGGTGCGGTGGTCCACGGATGCACGATCGGCGACGACGTGCTGGTCGGGATGAACGCGACCGTGCTGAACGGCGCGGTGGTCGGCGCGGGCTCGCTCGTCGCCGGCGGTGCGGTCGTGCTCGAGGGCACGCAGGTGCCGGCACGGTCCCTCGTGGCAGGCGTGCCGGCGAAGGTCCGCCGCGCCCTCACCGACGAGGAGGTCGACCGGATCCGCGCGAACGCCGCCACCTACCGCGCGCTCGGCGAGGCCTACCGGGCGTAAGCACTCGCGGATCCGGACGAAGCCGGTGACACGCCGGCCGCAGGTTCGAGATCGCGGTGTGTCGTGGAGGATCTCCGGATCCGCGGAGGGAGTCCGGATCCGCGGCGTCAGCCGACGAGGCCCTGCGCGAACACGTGCGGGGTGAATCCGGTGAGGTCCTGGATGCGCTCGCCCTGGCCGATCAGCTTGATCGGGATGCCGGTCTCGTCCTGCACCCGCAGCACGAAGCCGCCCTTCGCCGAGCCGTCGAGCTTCGTGATCACGAGGCCGGTGACCCCGGCGGACTCGATGAACGCCTGCGCCTGGAGCACGCCGTTCTGACCGGTCGTCGCGTCGAGGACGAGCAGCACCTCCGCGATCGGTGTGAGCTTCTCGACCACCCGCTTGACCTTGCCGAGCTCGTCCATCAGGCCGCCCTTGGTGTGCAGGCGGCCGGCCGTGTCGATCAGCACGATCTCGGTGCCGTGCTGCTGGGCGTACTCGACGGTCTGGTAGGCGACGGAGGCGGGATCCTGCCCGTGGTGCTGGGGCCGGACGACGGCCGCGCCGGCACGCTCGGCCCAGGTTGCGACCTGCTCGACGGCAGCGGCGCGGAACGTGTCCGCCGCGCCGACGACGACGCTTCGGCCGTAGTTGCCGACGAACTTCGCGAACTTGCCGACGGTGGTGGTCTTGCCGACGCCGTTGACCCCGACCATCAGGACGACCGCGGGCCGTGCGCTGAGCTGCAGCGTGGGGTCGAACCCGGCGAGCCGATCCTCCACGTCCTCGCGGAGCATCCGCTGCAGGTCCTTCGGGTCGGTCGTGTGGAACCGGTCGACCTTCTCGCGGAGGGAGTCGAGCATCGACTCCGTGATGTCCGGCCCGAAGTCGGCGCTGATCATCGCCGCTTCGAGGTCGTCCCAGGTGTCCTCGTCGATGACCCGCGCGGTGCCGAACAGGTTCCGCAGCCGCGCACCGAATCCCATCCGCTCCGCCACGGGAAGCAAGGCTATGGGCTCGGCACCGTTCGGCCGGCGCCCATGGCGGCGGGGTTAGCGTTCCCGCGCTCCCGCAACGGAAGGACCAGTCATGTCGTTCACCCCCACGATCGCTCTGCTCGGCACAGGAACGATGGGCGTCGGGATGGCGCACTCCATCCTGCGGGCCGGCCTCCCGCTCCGGGTCTGGAACCGCCACCCGGAGAAGGCGGCACCCCTCGCCGACGACGGCGCGACCGTCTCGGGCTCCCTCGAGGAGGCGGTGCGCGGCGCGCAGGTCGTCATCACCATGCTCTTCGACGAGGACTCGGTGGCCCAGGTGATCGGCGACGCGATCCCGTCGCTCGATCCCGGCACGGTGTGGGTGCAGACGAGCACCGTCGGCCGGGACGGGATCCTCCGCCTCGCGGAGCTCGCGAGACCGCACGGCATCCCCTTCTACGACGCGCCCGTGGTCGGAACGAAGCAGCCGGCCGAGGACGGCAAGCTCACCGTGCTCGCGTCCGGCCCGACCCTGCCGCGGGACGTCGTCACGCCCGTGTTCGACGCGATCGGGGCGAAGACGGTCTGGCTCGGCGAGACGGCGGGGCCGGCGAGCGCGATGAAGCTCGTCGCGAACTCCTGGGTCGCCACGATCACCGCGGGCGCCGCGTTCGGGATCGAGCAGGCGAAGGCCTTCGGGCTGCAGCCGGAGCAGTTCCTGGAGACCGTCGCCGGCGGTGCCGCGGACAGTCCGTACCTGCAGGTGAAGGGGCGCACGATCATCGAGGACCGCACGTCCGACGCGCAGTTCGCGCTGGACGGGCTGCGCAAGGACCTCGGCCTGATCCTGGAGGCGGACCTCGCCGCAGGCGTCCCCACCACGCTCGTGGACGCGCTGCTCGAGGTGTTCGGTCGGGCCGCCGACGCCGGGCTCGGATCGGCCGACATCGCCGCCGTCGCGGCCGCCTTCCGCCCCGGGGAGCAGGATTGATCCGTGCTGAACAAGGACACCCGGGTCTGCATCTCGCTCGCCGGACGCCCGAGCGATCTCGGAACGCGATTCCACAATTTCCTCTATGCGGAACTCGATCTCGATTACCTCTACAAGGCGTTCAGCACCGATGATCTCGAAGGCGCCGTCCGCGGCGTCCGGGCCCTCGGCTTCCGGGGATGCTCGGTCTCGATGCCCTTCAAGTCGGCGATCATTCCGCTGCTCGACGGGCTCGAGGATTCGGCCGCCGACATCGACGCGGTCAACACCGTCGTGAACGACGACGGTGTGCTGATCGGATCGAACACCGACGTGCAGGCGGTCGCCGCGCTGCTCGCGGAGCACGCGCTCGACCGATCCTCGCGGGTCGTGATCCGCGGCAGCGGCAGCATGGCGTCCGCGGTCTCCGCCGCGTTCGCTCGAGCCGGATTCGGTCGCACCACGCTGTGGGCGAGGAACGTGGAGGCGGGTGCGGCGATGGCGGTCCGCGACGGCCACCGGTTCACGCAGACGCCGCCCGACGACGCGGATGTCCTGGTCAACGTCACCCCGCTCGGCATGGCGGGCGCGCAGGAGGATGCGCTCGCGTTCGAGCCGGACCTGATCCGGGGCGCCTCGGCCGTGTTCGACGTGGTCGCGATGCCGGTCGAGACGCCGCTCCTCCGGGCGGCCCGTGCGGCGGGGCTGCCGGTCATCACCGGGGCCGAGGTGCACGCCCGCCAGGCAGCGCTGCAGTTCGAGCGGTACACCGGCGTGGCCCTCTCACACGATCAGGTCGATCGTGCGCACGCCTTCGCCCGGGCCGGCTGAGCCTTCGGCGATAACGCCTCGCTATCCCCGGACCGGGGTCGGCACAATGCGTGTTCGAAATGCGCCCGAAACTGGGGATAGGCGAATAGTCGCCACCGCGAATACATTGATTCCACAGCCGCTACCCGAGTGGGAGCCACCGCGAGGTCGGTTTCCGCACAGCTCGAACGACTGCTCGCTGCGGCCGCCGTCAGCGCGCTGGGCCACCCCGCATCGGCCCCGCGCAGACGGCGGTTGCGGTGGGGCTCCGCGGAACGACGCTCAGGAGCGTGCCGCGAGCCGCTGCCCGACGACGTTCGAGACTCCGTCCTGCCGCATCGAGACGCCGTAGAGCGCGTCCGCGATCTCCATCGTGCGCTTCTGATGCGTGATGAGGATCAGCTGGGACGCGTCCCGCAGCGACGAGATGACCTCGAGCAGGCGGCCGAGGTTCGCGTCGTCGAGCGCCGCCTCGACCTCGTCGAGGATGTAGAACGGGCTGGGTCGTGCGGTGAAGATCGCGAGCAGGAAGGCGACCGCGGCGAGCGAGCGCTCACCGCCCGACAGCAGCGACAGCCGCTCGATCTTCTTGCCTGCGGGTCGTACCGCGACCTCGACCCCCGGCTCCTCCCCGCCGTCGCTGAGCGTGAGCCTCCCGGTGCCGCCGGGGAACAGCACCGGGAAGATCCGCTCGAACGCGGCTTCGGTATCCGCGTACGCGGACGAGAAGATCTCGTGCATCCGTCGGTCGAGGTCCTCGACGATCGTCAGGAGATCGGCGCGGGTCCGATGGAGGTCGGCCAGCTGCGCGCCGAGGAACGTGTGCCGCTGCTCGAGCGCGGCGAACTCCTCGAGCGCCAGCGGGTTGACCCGGCCGAGTCGAGCGAGCCGACGGTCCGCCCTCGCCAACCGGCGCTCCTCATCCGCGCGGTCGAGGCCCTCGACCGCCGCCTCGGCGAGCGCCTGCGGGTCGAGGCCGAGGTCGCCGAGCGCCCGGTCGCGCACCGTCTGCAGCGAGACATGCTGCTCGTAGACGCGCATGTCGAGATCGCGGGCCCGCCGGTCGAGCTCGCCGACCTCGGCTCGCGCTCGGGCCAGCCGCTCTCGCACGGTCCGCAGCTCGGCGCTGTGCTCGGCGCGCTCCCGCTCCGCCAGCGTGAGCGCGGTGCGCGCCTCGGTCACGGAGGCGTCGACGGAGGCCTGCCACGCCGGGAGCGCCGCGAGCACGGTCTCGGCCGCCTCCCGCTGCAGCGCCCGCTGCGCCGCGCGCCCGGCCGCCTGCTCCGCGGCGCGCTCGGCCGCCACCGCCCGCTCCTCGAGGGACCGGAGACGCTGTCGTTCCGCGCGGAGCCGCTCCTGCACGGTCTCGGCTTCGAGCCTCGCCGCGACAGCCCGCTCGCGCGCCGCGTCGACCGCCGCCGCGAACGGTGCTCTCGCCGCGCCGTCCACGACGGGGCGTTCCTGCGCTCGCGCCGCATCGACCGCCGCGACCGCCGCGTCCCGCGCAGCGGCGGTCTGGTCGCGCCGGGCCAGAGCGTCGGCCGCCTGCGCGGTGGCGCGCGCGAGCTCCGCAGCCGCCGCCTGCGCGGCCGCGACCGCTCCGGCACGGCGTCGCTCCTCCGATCGGGCGGCGTCGGTGCGCTCGCGCTCCCGCCGCTGCGCCGCCTCGGACCGGGCCCTGGCCGTCTGCTGCGCCGACTTCGCGTCCCGGAGGCGATCGCGAGCCGCACCGACCTGCGCCGCGAGCCGCTCGGCGTCGGCCGCTGCGGCGTCGCGCTCGGCGGAGAGCTCGATCCCGCCGGCCGCCGACCCGGCGGTGCGGAGACGGGCGGCGGTGAGCAGCTCCCCGACGGCCGTCACGGCGACCAGGTCGGTGCCGACCACGGCCTGCACTGCCTCGTCGAGGTCGGTCACGAGGACGACCCCGCGCAGCAGCGCGAGCACGCCGCTCGGCGCCCGGACGACGTCCGCGGCCGGCACGCCGACCCGGGCGCGCGGCTCCTCGAGGCGCGCCGCCGTCGAGGCGATCAGGTCGACGGCGCCGAGCTCGCGGACGGCGGAGGCGGCGCCGACCGGGTCGTCCACCACGGCCGCGTCCAGCAGGGGGCCGAGCACGGCACCGACCGCGGTGCGCCAGCGGGCGTCGATGTCGACGACGTCCTGCAGACGCCGCGCTCCCGAAAGCCGGCCGAGCACGTCCGCGACCGACGGCGGCACGGCCGTCGCCGCGCGCAGGGCCGCGAGTCGCGCGTCCACGGCGCTCTGCTCGCGCTCCAGCGCGTGCAAAGCGGTTCGCGCGGCATCGGCGGCGAATACGCCATCGCCCGCAGCCTGGCCTACGCGCCCTATGCCG
>JABBOB010000017.1:29297-34534 GCA_019352055.1 Acidobacteriota bacterium | reverse complement strand
CGGTCCCGGCCGAGACGACCGCGTCCTGTGCCGTCGTCTCGGCCGGCGTCGGGCCGTCGGCGACGGGCTCGGGGAGCGCGGCCAGGGCGGTCGAGGCCTGCTCGGCCCGGACCGAGGCCGCGTCGACCGCGCTCGCTCGCCGTGTCGCCTCCGCATCGGCCCCGGCCGCCCGGGACGCGGCGGCCGCCGCGTCCCGCTCGAGCGCGCCGAGGCGGCGATCGAACTCGGTGACCTGCGCGGCGTCGGCCGCGATCCGGCGGTCGACCTCGTCCAGCCCCTCCCGAGCGGCCGCGACGGCCAGCTGCGCGCGATCCCGCTCCTCCCCGAGCGCGGCCGCCCGCCGCTCGAGGGCCTCGATCGCACCGGCGGCGTCGGCGCGTTCGGCGGAGGTCGGCCCGAGCGCCGCGGGCGACGACTCCTCGGGGGCGAGCAGGGCGACGCGGGTGGCTGCGGTCTGCGCGAGCGAACGGAACCGCTGCTGCGCGCCCTCGAGCTCGAGCGCGGTGCGTCGCAGGGCGTCGAGCTCGTCGGCAGCGGCGTCCCGCTCCAGGGCCGCCGTCCTGGCCTCGAGCGTCCGCTCGCCGTCCTCCGCGACCTGCCTGGCGGTCTCGAGCTCCTGCTGCTCCGAGGTCAACCGCTCAACGGAGGCCGCCAGCCGGGCAGCGTCGTGGGCGAGCAGCCGGGTGCGAGCCTCCCGCACAGCCGCCTGGATCTCGCCGGCCTCCCGCGCGATCTCCGCCTGCGCCCCCAGCGGCTTCAGCTGGCGCTGCAGCTCGTCCTTGAGGTCGGTGAGGCGCGTCAGGTTCGCCTGCATCGCGTCCAGCTTGCGCAGCGTCCGCTCGCGCCGCCGCCGGTGCTTGAGGATGCCGGCAGCCTCCTCGATGAACCCGCGACGCTCCTCCGGCGTCGCCCGCAGCACGGCGTCGAGCTGCCCCTGCCCGACGATGACGTGCATCTCGCGGCCGAGACCCGAGTCGGAAAGCAGCTCCTGCACGTCGAGGAGCCGCACGGAGTCGCCGTTGATCGCGTACTCGCTGCGTCCGTCGCGGAACAACGTGCGGCTGATCGCGACCTCGCTGTACTCGATGGGCAGCGCGCCGTCCGCGTTGTCGATCGTCAGCACCACCTCCGCGCGCCCGAGCGGACCCCGCGTCGAGGTGCCGGCGAAGATGACGTCCGCCATCGAGCCCCCGCGGAGGTTCTTCGCGCCCTGCTCCCCCATCACCCAGGCGAGCGCATCGACGACGTTCGACTTGCCGGATCCGTTGGGGCCGACGATGCAGGTCACGCCGGGTTCGAACGCGAACGTGGTCGATTGCGCGAAGGACTTGAAGCCCTTGAGCGTCAGGCTCTTCAGATGCACGCCACCGGTCCCCTCCCGCTGGGACGAGGCTAGCGATCGGGTCGGACAGGCCGCGGGCGGTCGGCGCCGGTCAGGCGCCGAGCCGGCGGAGGAGGTCGGCCCGGATCGCCGGCCGGGAGCCGAAGCCGAGCAGGAAGTGCGCCTCGCGCAGGAGGCGGTCCGCCCGCGAGCCGCCGATGACGCTGCGACCGCCGTCGTGCACGGCGAGCGCGGCAGCCGCGCGGACCGCGACCTCGTTGCACGCCGCCCGGGCGGCGGGCAGCGCCTCGACCGCTGCGGCGAGCAGGTCCTCGCGCGCCGCGGCGACCTCGGTGGCGAGCGACGGGGACTCCGCGAACGCGGCGGCCCGCGCGGCGACGCCGAGTGCGAGCGCACCGTTCCCTGCGAGCCCCGCTGCGTCCGCGGCCGCCCACGTGTCCCACGAGACGCTGTCGATCCGGCGGTCCGCGGGCACCGGGACGTCGTCGAACGTCAGCGTGACCGTCGAGGAGGCGTTCGCCGCGACCAGCGGCGCTGGCTCGGCCCGCATCCCGGGTCCGACATCGACGAGCACGGTGGTGATCGATCCGTCGTCCGCCACCGCGGCGACCCGCAGCACGTCGGCGACGCCCCAGCCGGTGACCCAGCGCGCGCTGCCTGCGAGGCGCCACGAATCCCCGGCGCCGTGGAGACGGAGCGGTGCGGGGCCGCGCACGGCGGTGATCACGACGCCGGCGCGCGTGCGCCCGGAGGCGAGGTCGGGCGCGAACCGGGCGACGGGCCCGGACGCCGCGGCGACCGGACCGAGTGCGCCCTGGTGCTGCATCCAGACGAACGCGGTGCCCAGGCAGCCCCCGGCGAGCGCGGCGACGACGTCGACGCGCGTCTCCAGGGAGGGGCGCGCCGCGGCGAGCCCGGTCAGCCCCGTGTCGTCCAACGCCAGCAGATGGCTGGCAGGGATGCGCTCGGCGGCGTCGACCGCGGCAGCATCCGGCAGCAGCAGCTCGTCCGCCAGCAGTCGGGCCGTGTGCACCGCAGCGTCCATGGCTCCATCGTGCCGTGCGCACGGATCGGGGATCCCGGACGCGACTCCGGTCCCCCGATCCGTGCGGGAGGGGCTACTTCGTGGTGGCCGCCGCGCAGCGGGCCTGGAACCGGGCCTGGACGGCCTTCGCGCGGGTCTGGATCGCGCTGCCGTAGTCGCCCGCGAGCGCCTTCTGCTCGATCGTGGTGCGCTCGGCCGCGCGGGCCGTGCTCTTCGGTGCGGTCGCCCGGAGCGTCTTCAGGTCGGCCCGCAGCGCGGCGGGGATCTGGACCCGCACGGAGGCCCCTGCCTTGCCGGCGACGAGGTGCGCGAGGCGCGCGTCCCGGACGCCGTAGGCGCCCGAGAGGGCCTTCTGGCGGATGAGCTTGCGCTCGGCCACCCGCTGCGCGCCCTTCGGCTCGGAGCGGAGGGTCTTCAGGTCGGCCTTCAGGGAGGCCGGCAGCGCGCCGCGGAGCTCGGCGCGCAGGTGCACGGAGCACGCGGCGGGGGTGCTGGACGGGGTCGGGGTGCCGCCGGTCGTCGAGGCGACGGCGGCGGTCGCGCCGCCGCCGACGGCGAGGAGCACGGCCGTGCCGGACGCGAGCAGGACGGTGCGGCGTCGCAGGGAGCGGAGGGGTCGGATCACGGTGATCTCGTCTCGTCGGAGGGGTTCGGGCCGTCGCGGAGCTGCGTCGGTGCAGGAAGTGTGCGACTGCGAGGGTCGAAGGACGTGCGAGGAATGTTCGAGGCGTGTAAACCGCATCGGGCCGCTCCGCGACTCGTCCCGCCGCGAGCGATTGAATGGCGCCGTGGACGCCAAGGGGCTCGTGCTGATCGCGGAGGACGAGCGTGCCATCGCGGACCTCGAACGGCTGTACCTCACGGACGCGGGCTTCGGCGTCCATGTCGAGCGGGACGGGGACGCCGCGCTCGCCGCGGTCGAACGCCTCCGGCCCGTCGCGATCGTGCTCGACGTGGGGCTGCCGGGGCGGGACGGCCTCGACGTGTGCAGGACGCTCCGCGCCCGCGGCGACTGGACGCCGGTCGTCTTCGTCACCGCGCGGGACGACGAGATCGACCGCGTCCTCGGCATCGAGCTCGGCGGGGACGACTACCTGACCAAGCCGTTCTCCCCGCGGGAGCTCGTCGCGCGGGTCCGGGGGCTGCTGCGTCGCGCGGCGCTGCCGGCGACGGCCGAGCCGATCGTGCTCGGGCGGGTCCAGCTCGATCCGGAGCGGCGGTCGGTGCTCGCCGACGGCCAGCCCGTCGAGCTCACCGCGACGGAGTTCGACCTGCTGGCGAAGCTGATGGGCGCCCCTGGCCGCGTCTTCACCCGTGAGCAGCTGCTGTCGAGCGTCTGGGGGCAGGCCGACTACGGCGGCGGCCGCACGGTCGACGTCCACGTCGCGCAGGTGCGGGCGAAGCTCGGGGATGCCAGCCCGATCCGGACCTCGCGCGGCGTCGGCTACTCGGCGGTCGCGGAGTGATGCGTGGCCTGTCCGCCAGGATCCTCGCCCTCTCGCTCGGCCTCGTGCTGGCGACGACGCTCGCCGCGGGCCTCGCGACGGTGCAGTTCGCGCGCGCGTCGGCATCGACCGAGCAGCGTGCGGAGCTCGTCGCGCAGGCGTCGCTGATCACGCTCCAATCCGCCCGACTCGCGACGCCGCGCTTCCTGCAGAGGGTCGGGACCGGGCTCGACGGATCGGTGCTCACCGTCACGGACGCGACCGGCACCGTGGTCGCCTCCACCGCGCCCGGTCGGTCCGCGCTGCTCACCGCGACCGAGTCGGCCGCGAAGCAGGCGGCCGCCGGCACCGACGTGTCCACCTCCGTGCAGGTCGGGACTCGGACCGAGCTGGTGGAGGCTCGGCCGATCGACGACGGCGGCGCGATCGTGCTGAGCCGGCCGCTGCGGACGCTGAGCGGTGCCGCCGCAGCGCTCGTCGGCCGGATCCTCGTCGTGCTCGCGGTGGCGCTCCTGGTCGCCGCGGCCGCCGCGGTGTGGCTCTCCCGGCGGATCGCCCGGCCGCTCACCGCGACGGCGCGCGCCGCTCGGCACCTCGCGGACGGTGATCGCGGCGTCTCGGTGCCGGAGGGCGCCCCTGGTGAGGTCGGGGACGTGGCGGACGCGCTCAGGTCGCTCGATCTCGCGCTCAGCCGCAGCGAGGGCAGGCAGCGCGAGTTCCTGCTCTCCGTCTCCCACGAGCTGCGGACCCCGCTCACCGCGCTGCGGGGATACGGGGAGGCGCTCGCGGACGGCCTGGTCGAGAGCGATCGGGTCCGGGAGGTGGGTGCGGTGCTCGTCAGCGAGACCGAACGGGTCGAGCGGTTCACCGCCGACCTGCTCGAGCTGGCGCGCCTGGAGGCGGACGACTTCTCCGTCGATCCCACCGACGTCGAGCTCGGCGACATCGCCGCCGGTGCCGTGCAGGCCTGGCGTGCGCGGGCGGATTCGGCGGGGATCGAACTGCGCCTCGACGGCTTCGGCGCACCCGTCGAGGCGCGCGCCGATCCCCGGCGCGTGCGGCAGGTGCTGGACGGCCTGATCGAGAACGCGGTGCGCGCGACCCCTGCGGGCGGGTCGGTCGTCCTCGTCGCCGTGCACGGTCCCGGCACGGCCGGCGTGGCGGTCGAGGACACCGGCCCCGGGCTCTCCGACGAGGATCTCGAAGACGCGTTCACGCGCGGGCTGCTGCGCGAGCGGTACCGGGAGACCCGAGCCGTCGGCACGGGCCTCGGGCTGTCGATCGCGACCCGCCTCGCGACGCGGATGGGCGGCCGCGTGCACGCAGAGCACGCGCGCACCCCTCCCGGCGCGCGGTTCGTGCTCGAGCTGCCCGCCTGAGCGGCCGACACCCGGGACTCGCCGGG
>JABBOB010000017.1:0-29287 GCA_019352055.1 Acidobacteriota bacterium | reverse complement strand
CTCGCCGGGCTCGCGGGTCGACCAGCAGTGGGTGGGAGGGGTGTCAGCCGGCCGGGAGCTCGACCGAGCGCGGGAGGCGGCGGCCGAGTACCGCCGCCGCGAGCGCCGTGGCGAGCGCGCCCACCAGGATCACGCCGATCCACGACCCCGGCAGCCCGCCGCCGAGCAGCGCACCGGCCAGCGGCGGTCCGACGAAGCCGCCGAGCGGCCAGGTCGAGGCTGCGAGGGAGTTGTAGCGGGACCGCAGGTGGTCCGGTGCGAGCGCGTTCGGCAGGCCGCCGCCGACGGGGCTGTAGAACGTCTCCCCGACCCCGAACACCGCGAGCGCCACGATGAATCCGATGTCGGCGGCCGTGCCGCGGAACGCGGGGAGCGCCGCGAGTCCGGTGATCCCCCAGGCGGCCGCCCAGAACAGCGCGGTGGCCACGAGCAGGCGGCTTCGCCGCGCGCGCCGGGTGAGCCGTTCGACGCCGAGCTGCACCGCGACGATCGCAGCGGTGTTCGCGGCGAACGCGAACCCCACCACCTGCGTCGTGCCGCCGCCGTCCGCCGTGACGAACGCGGCCCAGGGGCCGATCAGCTGCGCGTACCCGAAGACGCCGAGCGCGAACGCCACCCCCAGGTAGCCGACGAAGGCCCGGTCCCGCAGCACGGCCCGGTAGCCGCCCCGCTGCAGCCGACCGTCCTCGATCGACGGCTCGGGCGCGGTGATCCCCGGCGTGCCGCGCAGCCCCACCAGGATCAGCAGCGCGAACAGCGCCGTCGTGCCCGCGTCGACGGCGTAGACGACGTGGAACGTCGCCGGGTGCTGGATGGAGACCAGCCAGCCCGACACGAGCCCGCCGACGCCGATGCCCGCGTTCAGCACGCCGAACCGCGTCGCGTAGGCGCGAGATCGCTGCGCGGGTGGGACCTGGACCGCGACGAGGCCGTTCAGGGCCGGCCACACGAGCGAGTTCCCGATCGCGTTCACCGCGACACCGACCGCCGCGACGCCCGCCTGCGGCGCGACCGCGAGCAGGCCGGTGCCCGCCGCCTGGACGAGCAGACCGATCCACGCGAGCCGACCGAGGCCGACCCGGTCGCCCAGCGAGCCGCCGAGCGCAGTCGCCCCGAGCCCGACGACGGACGCGACCGCGAGGACGACACCGGCCACGGCGAGCGGCGCATCGAGCACGTCGTGCAGGTAGATGAAGAGGTACGGCAGCGTCAGCCCCTGGCCGAGCGCGGACACCAGCGTGCCGACGAGCGTCAGGCGGAACGCCCGCAGACCGACGCGGTCGCCGAGGACCGGTCCGGTCTCCGTCGTCTCAGGCACCCGGTCACCCTAGGGAGGGCCGACGACAGGCACCGACCGGCACCGGCGGGTCAGGCCGCCCGGTACCGCTCCGCTGCGGGGGTCAGCCGCATGCCGTGCCCGGGCGCGGCCGGGTCCGGCACGAGGGCGCCGACGACGACGGGCGGGCGGGTGACGTCGAGCTGGAGGCAGTCGACCGCGTCCGCCTCGAGCAGCACCTCGGCGTCCGCCCGACTCCACACGTACTCGCCTGCCGCGACGTCGATCACGGACTGCCGACGGACCGCCGCCAGCGACCGCGGGTCGTCGGAGCTGACCGGTTCCTCGAACCACCGCACGTCCCGCTTCCGCAGCGCCTGCTCGACCCGGACCGCCTGTCCGACGGAGTACCCGCCGTTCGCGTCGACGAAGGGCTCGACGCGGTCGCCGACGGCGGCGCGCGCCTGGCCGACCCGGGCGAGGTCCCGGGGCACGTCCGTGCCGGACCCCTCCCCGATCTTGATCTTGACCGCCGCGGCTCCCAGTGCGAGCCGGTGCTCGAGCTGCGCCGCGGTGGTGCGGTCGTCCTGGCTGACGAAGCCGCCGCTGCCGGAGATCGGCGCGGCTCGCCCTCGCGGTACCGAGGAGGCGGGACAGCGGGACCCCGAGGCGCCGGGCCTTCAGGTCCCACAGGGCGACGTCCACCGCGGAGAGCGCCGCGGCGACCACCCCGGTGGTGCCGGCGTTGCGGGTGCGCACCTGCATGCGGTGCCGCAGCGCGGGGATGTCGTCCGGGTCGAGGCCCTGGAGCACCGGGGCGAGCACGTCGGTGACGATGCCGGCGGCCGCGGCCTCCGTGTAGGACCAGCCGAGACCCTCCGCCCCGTCCGTCGTGATGCGGACGGCGACGACGGTGGTCGCGGACCACGTCGCCGTGCCGTCCGCCGCCGGCTCCGGCGTCGGCACCGTGTACACGGCGACCGAGCACGAGGCGATCCCGCCGGCCACGGCTCAGTCCTCCTTGGCACCCAGGTGGAGCGCACCCTTGACCCGCTCCACCCCCTCGGACAGCAGGCCTTCCGCGGAGTCGATCATCGCGGCGGGTGCGAGCGGGTCGCCCTTCGCGAAGGCCTTGATCGTGTTGTTCCGGTACTCGGCGGTGATCTTCGCAGGCAGGGGCGGCGCGTTGCGGGTGACGTGGTCGTCGATGACGGTGACCCCGCGGTGCGCCAGCGCGGCCTCGACCGCGGCCGCGGCGTCCTCGTCCTTCGTCACCCGGATGCCCTGGAAGCCGAGCAGCTCCGCCCAGCCCGCGTAGTCGACGCTCTCGACGTCCTGCGAGCCCGTCCACACCGGGTTGCCGTCCTCGGTCCGCATCTCCCAGGAGACCTGGGCGAGGTCGTCGTTGTGCAGCACGATCACGACGAACGTCGGGTCGCTCCACGACTGCAGGTACTTCTTCACCGTGATCAGCTCGTTCATGCCGAGCATCTGGAAGGCGCCGTCGCCGATGGTGCAGACGACCGTGCGGTCGGAGAACGCGAACTTCGCCGCGGTGGCGTAGGGCATCGCGGCGAGCATGCTCGCGAGGCGCCCGGAGAGGTCGCCCTTCATCCCGCGTCGCAGGCGGATGTGGTGCCCGTACCAGTCCGCCGTCGTCCCCGCGTCGCAGGTCACGATCGCACCGTGCGGCAGGCGCTTGTTCAGCTCGTGGAAGATGCGACGCGGGTTGCCGCCGTCGGGGAAGGTCAGCATCGCCTGCTGCTCCATCTCCTGCTCCCAGTCGTGCATCTCGGCGGCGATCCCCTCCTGCCAGGCGAGGTCCGTCTTCTGCTCGAGCATCGGCACGAGGACCTCGAGCGTCGCCTTCACGTCGCCCCACAGGTTGACCTCGGTCGGATACCGGAGCCCCAGCTGCTCGGGCTTCAGGTCGATCTGCACGGCGCGCGCCTGGCCGGTCTTCGGCAGGTACTCGCCGTAGGGGTAGTTGCTGCCGAGGATCACGAGGGTGTCGCAGCGGCCCATCTGGTGCAGGCTCGGCAGCGAGCCGAGCAGCCCGACCTGCTGCGTGTGGTATGGCACGTCGGACGGCACGACGTCCTTGCCGCGCAGCGCGGTGATGATGCAGGCGCCCGCCTTCCGAGCCGCCTCCAGGACCTCGTCGGTCGCGCCGCGCGCCCCGGCGCCGACGAGGAACGTGACCCGTTCGCCGGCGTTGATGAGGTCGGCGGCCTTCCGGATCTCGTCGGTGGGCGGGGTGATCGCCGTGGACGGCGCGACGCTGCTGGACCGGGAGACCCAGTGCTCGACGGGCGGCTCGACGGCCTTCATCGCCTGCACGTCGTGCGGGAGGACGATCACGGCGGGCTGCAGCCGGGTCTTGGCCGTGCGGAACGCGGTGTCCACGACGGCCTGCGCCTGCTCCGGGCTGACGATCGTCTGGACGTAGCACGCGACGTCGGCGAAGACGCGCTCGAGGTTGTCCTCCTGCTGCGTGAAGGTCCCCAGAGCGGCGAGGCCCTGCTGACCGACGATCGCGACGACGGGCACGTTGTCGCTCTTCGCGTCGTAGAGCCCGTTCAGCATGTGGAACGCGCCGGGGCTCGAGGTCGCGATGCAGACCCCGATCTCGCCCGTGAACTTGGCGTGCGCCGTCGCCATCAGCGCGCAGATCTCCTCGTGGGTGGGGCGGATGTACTCGAGGCCGGTCCCGTCCCGGTGGGTCTTGCCGAGCATCCCGTCGAGCTCGCCCACGCCGTCGCCCGGGAAGCCGAAGACGCGGCTCACGCCCCATTCCTGGATGCGGTGGATCACGAACTCGCTGACGGTCGGCATGCGGCCCCTCTTCCCTCGGGTCCGGTGACCCGACGGTCCGGAACCGTACGCCGGCGCCTTGGAGGGAGCACCCCCGCCGGCCGAGCCCGCCCTGTGAGCCGCCTGGGTCGCGGCAGGCGGCGCTGGGCGGTCGCCGAGGACATCCGGGGACGGATGCGCGGGTCAGCGCGGCGTCGGCACCTTCTGGCAGCGGGGGCAGAGGTGGCTCGAGCGGTTCATGAACGCCTCCCGCACGATCGGCGTCCCGCAGCGCGCGCACGGCTTCCCCTGCTGGCCGTAGGCGTGCAGCCGCTGGGAGAAGTAGCCCGATGCGCCGTTGACGTTCACGTACTGCGCGTCGAAGCTCGTGCCGCCGTCGGCCAGGGCGCGCTCGAGCACCGAGCGGGTCTCCGCGAGCAGGCGACGCACGGCCGGCTTCCGCAGCGACCCGGTGGGCACGGCGTAGTGCAGGCGCGCGGCCCAGAGCGCCTCGTCGGCGTAGATGTTGCCGATCCCGGACACCAGGGTCTGGTCGAGCAGGGCCCGCTTCAGTCCGGTGCGGCGCCGCATGAGGCGATCGACGAAGCCGTCGTCGTCGAACGCGGGATCGAGCGGGTCGCGGGCGATGTGCGCGACGTGCTCCGGCACGAGCGGCGACGAAGCACCGAGGCCCCCGGGCGCGCCGTCGGCCGTGAGCACCAGTCGGTCGAGCGCGAGCGAGCCGAAGATGCGCTGGTCCGCGAACGCCACGACGAGGTCGCCGTGCTCGGGGTGCTCCAGGGTGATGCGGACCCGCAGCTGTCGGTCCGGTGCGGCGTCCGGCGCGCGCAGCAGGAGCTGACCGCTCATACCGAGGTGGCCGAGCACCGCGACGGGCGCCTCCCCCGCCGCCGGTTCGACCGGGAGCCACAGGAACTTGCCCCGCCGCACCGCGCCGGTCAGCCGGCGGCCGGTGAGCCGCCGCTCGAAGTCGAGGGCGCCGGCGAGGTGGCGGCGGAGGGATCGCGGCTCGACGACCTCGACGCCGGTGACGCGCGCGCCGGTCACCGCCGGTTCCAGGCCGGTGCGGACGACCTCGACCTCGGGCAGCTCAGGCACGGATCGCCCGGTAGGCCTCCCATGCCGCGGCGACCTCGGCCTGTTTCTTGCTGGTACCCGTGCCGGTGGCGGTGACGAGCTCGCCGACCGTGACCGTCGCGGTGAAGATGCGCGCGTGCTCGGGGCCTTCGCCGGTGACGTCGTAGGCGGGAGGGGGCGCGTGGCGGAGGGACGCGAGCTCCTGCAGCGCGGTCTTCGGGTCGGTGATCGCCCCGGTCGACGCCGGGTCGTCGACGAGCGGCATCACGAGCCGGAGGACCAGCGCCTCCGCCTGCTCGCTGCCGACGGAGAGGAAGGCGGCACCGATGATGGCCTCGACGGCGTCGGCGAGGATCGACGGCTTCTCCGCACCCCGGGTGAGCACCTCGCCGCGGCCGAGCCGGATGTGGGCGCCGAGCCGCAGGGTCCTCGCGATGGATGCGAGCGCGAAGGTCGAGACGAGCCCGGCGCGCCGCTTCGCGAGCTCGCCTTCGTCGTCGTCGGGGTACCGGGAGAACAGCATCGCCGTGACGGCGCGCTGCAGGACGCTGTCGCCGAGGAACTCGAACCGCTCGTTGTCGCCGGTGCCGTGCTCGTACGCGTAGGACCGGTGCGTGAGCGCCGTCTCCAGCAGCTGCGGGTCGATCTCGACGCCGAGCGCCGCGATCAGCTCCCCACGGTCGGGCGCGTCCGCGCCCATCGGATCAGGCGTCGGCGACGCGGCGACCCTTGTACTCGAGGTACAGGGGGACGCCGTCGGAGCCCTCGACCACCTTGGCGCGGTGGGGCAGGGAGTACACGACCTTGCCGTTCTCGATGGTCTTGACCAGGGTCGGAGCCTCGGCCTTCCACTGCGAACGACGCGAGCGGGTGTTGCTTCGCGACTGCTTGCGCTTCGGAACCGCCATGACTACTTCTCTTCTCTGCTGGTCGAATTCGTGCTGTCCGTGTCCTGCGCGCTGAAGGCCTGCAGTGCGGCCCATCTGGGATCCGCAGGCTTCTCGCGCTCGGCTTCGGCCACGATCAGGCTGATGCCGGGACCGAGTTCAAGGTCCTCGCAACCGTCGACGCACTCGGGCTGGAAGGGCAGTGCCAGCACCACCGCGTCCCGCACCACCGGCTCGAGATCGAGCAGGTCGCCATCGAGCTGGTGGTCGAACGGTTCATCGGCAGGATAGCCGAAGAGCTCCGCGAACTCGACCCGGACCGGGACCGACACGGGAGCGAGGCATCGCGAGCACTCCCCGTCGGCCTGGCCGACCACGGACCCGGAGGCGAGGATGCCCTCGTGGAGCGACTCGAGCTTCAGGTCGATCTCGAGCCGAGACCCCTCCTGCACCGCGACCATGCCCTCACCGAGGTGCTCCGGGACGGCGATGTCGAGCTGCCGCTCCCGCATCTCGCCGGGGCTCCTGATGAGGTCGCGCACGTTCTGCACATACGGGCTCCGCGCGTTCACGGCGGGACAGCTTACGCGGGCGCCGACGCCACCCCGCGCAGTGCGTTTCGAAGGGGTTCCTGCGCGGCCCCGCCGCGCAGGAACCCCTTCGAAACGCACTTCAGGAGGCGGCGACCGCCTCGCCCGCGGCGAGGGCCAGCCAGGTGTCGACCACCGTGTCGGGGTTGAGGGACATCGACTCGATGCCCTGCTCGAGGAGCCACGCGGCGAGGTCGGGGTGGTCGGAGGGGCCCTGGCCGCAGATGCCGACGTACTTGCCGCGGGCCTTCGCCGCGGTGATCGCGAGCGAGAGCATGTGCAGCACCGCGGGGTCGCGCTCGTCGAACCCGGCGGCGACGAGCGCCGAGTCGCGGTCGAGCCCGAGCGTCAGCTGGGTCATGTCGTTGCTGCCGATGGAGAAGCCGTCGAAGAAGTCGAGGAACCGGTCCGCGAGCACCGCGTTGGACGGCAGCTCGCACATCATCATCACCTGCAGCCCGCGCTCGCCCCGGACGAGGCCGTTCTCCGCGAGCAGCGCGACGACCCCCTCCGCCTCGGTGAGCGTGCGGACGAACGGGATCATCAGCTTCAGGTTCGTGAGGCCCATCTCGTCGCGCACGTACCGCATGGCCTCGCACTCCATCGCGAAGCACGCCGCGAACTCCGGGGACAGGTACCGGGAGGCGCCGCGGTAGCCGATCATCGGGTTCTCCTCGTGCGGCTCGTACAGCTCCCCCGCGACGAGGTTGGCGTACTCGTTCGACTTGAAGTCGCTCAGCCGCACGATGACCGGCTCGGGCGCGAACGCCGCCGCGATCATCGAGACCCCCTCCGCGACGCGGTGCACGAAGAACTCCCGCGGTCCGGCGTACGCCTTGATCCGCTCCTGGATCTCGTCCCGCACGTCCGCCGGCACGCTCGGCGCCTCCGGATCCGCGGCGAGGTCGAGCAGCGCCTTCGGGTGGATGCCGATCTGGCGGTTGATGATGAACTCGAGCCGCGCGAGGCCGACGCCCCGGTTCGGCAGCCGGGAGAACGCGAAGGCCTGGTCGGGCGTCCCCACGTTCATCATGATCTTCACCGGGATGTCCGGCATGCCGCCGAGCGCGGTCTCCTCGACCTGGAACTCGAGCAGCCCGTCGTACACGAAGCCGGTGTCGCCCTCGGCGCAGGAGACGGTGACCTCGCGGCCGTCCGCGAGGTCCTTCGTCGCGCTCCCCGTGCCGACGACCGCGGGGATGCCGAGCTCGCGGGCGATGATCGCCGCGTGGCAGGTGCGGCCGCCGCGGTTCGTGACGATCGCCGACGCCCGCTTCATGATCGGCTCCCAGTCCGGGTCGGTCATGTCCGCGACGAGCACCTCGCCCTGCTGGAACGCGGCCATCTGGTTCACGTCCGAGAGCACCCGCACCGCGCCGGCGCCGATCTTCTGCCCGATCGCGCGCCCGTCGACGAGCAGCGAGCGCGACGACTCCTTCGCGGCGAGGCGGTACCGGCTGCTCGTGGCGGTGGAGCGCCGCGACTGCACCGTCTCCGGCCGCGCCTGGAGGATGTACAGCTGCCCGTCGAGGCCGTCCTTGCCCCACTCGATGTCCATCGGGCGGCCGTAGTGCTCCTCGATGGTCGTCGCGTGCCGCGCGAGCTCGAGGACCTCGTCGTCCGTCAACGAGAGCAGGCCGCGCTGCGCCTCCTGGACGTCGACGAACTCCGTCGTCCGCCCGACCGCGCGATCCTGCGTGTAGATCATCTTGATCGCCTTGCCGCCGACCTGCCGCTTCAGGATCGCCGGTCGCCCCGCCGCGAGGGCCGGCTTGTAGACGTAGAACTCGTCCGGGTTCACCGCGCCCTGCACGACCGCCTCGCCGAGCCCGTAGGAGGCGGTCACGAACACCGCGTCGGTGAAGCCCGACTCCGTGTCCATCGTGAACATCACCCCGGACGCGCCGACGTCGGAGCGGACCATCCGCTGCACCCCCGCGGACAGCGCGACCACGTCGTGCGCGAAGTGGTGGTGCACCCGGTAGGCGATCGCGCGGTCGTTGTAGAGGGAGGCGAACACCTCGTGGATCGCGGTGAGGATCGCGTCGATCCCCCGCACGTTCAGGAACGTCTCCTGCTGGCCGGCGAACGAGGCGTCCGGCAGGTCCTCGGCGGTCGCCGAGGACCGCACCGCGAACGAGGTGTCGCCGTCCCCGTGCGTCAGCTCGGCGAAGGAGGTGCGGATGTCCGCCTCCAGGTCGGCCGGGAACGGCTGCTCGAGCACCGCCTCCCGGATCTGCTTGCCGACGACCGCGAGGCGGTCGACGTCGTCGATGTCGAGCCCCTGCAGGAGACCGTCGATCCGCTCCGCCAGGCCACCGCGCACGAAGCGGCGGTACGCGTCCGCGGTCGTCGCGAAGCCGTCGGGCACGCGGACCCCGAGGCCTCCGAGGCTGCCGATCATCTCCCCCAGCGACGAGTTCTTGCCGCCGACCTGGTCGAGATCCGCGAGACCGAGGTCGGCGAACCAGCGGACGTTGTCGCCGCTCGGCGTGCGATGGCTCGTGGCGGCGGCGGTCGGGGTGGTGGTGCTCATCGTCGAGACTCCCTCGTGGTTGCGGTTCAGGGGCGGTTCAGGTGCTGCAGGATCACGGTCGACATCTCCTCGACGGACTTGGCCGAGGAGTTCACGGTGGGGATGCGGTGGGAGCGGAACATGATCTCCGCGCGCTTCAGCTCCCACCGGCACTGCTCGATCGACGAGTACGTCGAGTCGGGCCGGCGCTCGTGCCGCACCTGGGCGAGGCGCTCGGGCGTCGTGAGGATGCCGAAGCAGCGGGCCCGCAGCTTCCGCACCGGATCGGGCAGATCGATGGTCTCGAGGTCCTCCGGCACCAGCGGGTAGTTCGCGACGAAGACGCTGTGCTGCAGGGCGAGGTACATCGTCGTCGGCGTCTTGCCGCAGCGGGAGGGAGCGAGCAGGATCACGTCCGCGTCGTCGTAGTGGCGGAGGCTCTCGCCGTCGTCGTGCTCGATCGCGTACTCGACCGCCGCCATCCGCCGGTCGTACTTGGCGAGGTCGTCGACGCCGTGCACCCGGACGGCGAGGTGCAGGGCGCGCGACCCCAGGATGCGTTCGAGCTGCCCGAGGTGGGAGGAGACGAAGTCGATGATCGGCGCACGGCTCGACCGCAGGATGCCGCTGATCGTGTCGTCCGCGATGGTCGTGAACACGAGCGGCTGACGGGGTCCCTTCATCGCGGCGTCCAGGACGGCGACGGCTCTGCGCGCCTCCGCGATGGAGGTGATGAACGGGATGCGGTGGCGCTCGAACACGATGTCGGGGAACTGCACGAGGAGGGCGTTGCCCATCGCCTCGGCGCTGATGCCCGTCTGCTCGGCGACGAAGTAGACGGGGACCGGTGGAGGGCTCGCCGGAACGGTCTCCGTGGGCTCCGGATCCGCCGCCATGGCCGCTCCTGACGCATCGTCGCGCTCCGAGGTTGACCGAGTCAACCTCGGTCGTCGCGACTCTAACCCCGACGACCGCGGAGGGGAACGGGCAGTTCCCGCCCGACCCGTGCCCCCGGCTCGAGCACGTCGGCAGGAAGAACGGAGCACGACAGCAGGAACGAGCGCCATCAGCAGGAAGGAAGTGGCGGAGTCTTCCTGCCGCAGTGGATCCTTCCTGCTGTCGCGCTCGGTCAGGGGAGGACGGCGTCGTAGGTCGCGATCGCTCTCGCCACCTGCTCCTCCGTCACGATGCAGGGCGGCACGACGTGGATGCGGTTGTCCTGCACGAAGGGCAGCAGGCCGGCACCGACGAGGGCGCCCTTGATGCGCGCCATCTCGGCAGGCGGGAGCGGCGCCTTCGTCTCGCGGTCCTCGACGAGGTCGAGCGCCCAGAAGACGCCGAGCCCGCGGACGTCCCCGATCACCGCATGCCGGTCGGCGAGACCGGCGAGCGCGGGGGCCAGCACCTCCGCGCCGATGCGGCGGGCGTGCTCGACGATCCCCTCCTCCCGCATCGCGTCGATCGTCGCGACGATGGAGGCCATCGCGAGCGGGTGACCGGAGTAGGTGAGGCCGCCCGGGAACACGCGCGAGTCGAACTCGCTCGCGATCGCGGGTGGGATGATCACGCCGCCCGCGGGCACGTAGCCGGAGTTGACGCCCTTCGCGAACGTGATCAGGTCCGGGACGACACCCTCCGGATTGAGCGTCGTGTTCTGGAACGCGAACCAGTCGCCCGTGCGGCCGAAGCCCGCCATCACCTCGTCGAAGATCAGCACGATGCCCCACCGGTCGCAGAGCGCCCGCAGGCCGGCGAGCCAGCCGGGCGGCGGCACGATCACACCCGCCGTGCCGGGCACGGTCTCGACCAGCAGCGCCGCGATCGACCCGGGTCCCTCCGCCTCGATCAAGCGGCCCAGCGCCTGCAGCGCGCGCTCCACCTCCTGCTCCGGCGAGGTGGACCAGAACTCGCTGCGGTACGGGAACGGGCCCCAGAAGTGCACGTGCCCGCGCGCGAACTCGTTCGGGATGCGGCGCCAGTCCCCCGTCGCGACCACCGCCGCGCCGGTGTTGCCGTGGTACGAGCGGTAGGTGGAGAGCACCTTGTCGCGACCCGTCACGAGCCGCGCCATGCGGATCGCGTTCTCGTTCGCGTCCGCACCGCCGTTGGTGAAGAACACCTTCGAGAACGGCCGACCCGCGACCTCGAGGATGCGCTCGGCCGCACGTCCGCGGACCCGGTTCGCGTGCGCGGGCGCGACGGTGGGCAGGATCGCCGCCTGCTCCTGGATCGCGGCGACCACCTTCGGGTGGGTGTGCCCGATGTTCGTGTTGACGAGCTGGCTGGAGAAGTCGAGGAGGCGCTTCCCGTCGTCGTCCCAGACCTCGCAGCCCGATCCGCCCGCGATCACGAGCGGCTTCAGGGCGCCCTGCGCGCTCCAGGAGTGGAACACGTGCGCGTCCAGCTCGAGGGTCGTCGAGTCGGTGCCGATCGAGGGAGTGCGTTCGTCCGGACGGGCCTGCAGCGTCATGGCCATATCCTTCCGCGCCCGTCGCTCCTCCGCGTCGTCCCTCCCGGATCCTTGCCGCCGTGATCGGGCCCTCCTACGATCGGACGCCGCAGCACGACGTCGCGATGGAGCGGAAGGCACCGATGGAGCCGGTCGACAGCGCGCCCGCGGGCACCGAGCCCGGCGGAGGCGGGTCGCCGGTGCGCGCACGCGAGGAGTTCTCGACCGCGGGCCTGCGACACCGTGAACGCCTCGAGCGATGGGAGGCACACAACGCTCGAGCGCTCGTCGGGCTCGAGTGCCGCACGCTCGACGGATCGCCCCTCGATGCACGCGAGGTGAACCTCCAGGTCGCCTCCCTGCGGTTCGCGCACGTCACCGCCACGAGGCACACCGTCGAACGCTCGCACCGGCGGATCACCCGCAACGCCACCGAGGGCGTGGCGCTCTACTTCACGCTCGCCGGGGAGTCGTTCTTCTACCACTCGGACGGCATCCATCTGCTGAGGCCGGGACGTCTGCTGATCTGCGACGCCGACCGACCGTTCCTGCGGGGGTTCGCGTCCGGGCTGCGGGAGCTCGTGCTGATCGTGCCCCGCGAGCGCCTGCGAGGCGCCCTCGGGGAGACGCCGGAGCTGCGCGCGCCGAAGGTCGTCGAGTTCGGCGATGCGGCGACCGCCGATCCGGCGGCCGTGTCGCTCGCGCGCCTGGTCGATGAGACCCTGTCCGATCCGGCGCTGCGCCTCGACCTCGTCACCGAGTCGTCGTCGCTCTCCCTCGTGCGCGAGATCCTGACCCCGGGCGCCGCGCGGGGCGCGGCCGGCCTGCACCGGAACGCGCTCGCGTTCATCGACCGGCACTTCGCGGATCGGTCCCTGGCCGTCGGCGACGTCGCCGCGGCCTGCGGCGTCAGTGCACGGCACCTCGGGCGCGTGTTCGCCGGGCACGGCGACGACGGCATCGCCCGCACCATCACGGACCGACGCCTCTCCGCCGCATCGGAGGCGCTCAGCAGGCAGCCGGGCAGGCCCGTCGGCGAGATCGCGCTGGCCTGCGGCTTCGGCTCGCACTCGCAGTTCGCGCGGGTCTTCCGCGCCCGGTTCGGCATGGCTCCCGGGGAGGTGCGCGCCCGGGCCTGAACCTGGCCGGCTTGAGGATTCCGGCCACACCCTGACCGATTCGCGACACACGCCGCGCGAGGTGCGACGCGGCCCGGATACTCCCGGTACGCCATGACGAGGTGGCGATGACGCGGACCCGGGGCAGGGCGGATGACAGCGGTCGACGACGATCGGACGGCGGATCCGCCTCGCGCGGCCGCGGACTTCGAGACCGAGGTGCTGATCGTCGGCTCGGGCCCCGCCGGTGCCGCCGCAGCCCTCGCCCTCTCCACCCTCGGGGTGGCGAACGCGATGATCACGAAGTACCGCTGGACGGCGAACACGCCGCGTGCGCACATCACGAACCAGCGGGCGATGGAGTTCTTCCGCGACATGGGCATCCAGGCGGAGGTCGAGGCGGTCTCGACGCCGCACGCCTTCATCGGCGACACCGTGTTCTGCACGTCGATCGCCGGCGAGGAGCTGGGCCGGATCCTCACCTGGGGCACCCACCCGGGCCGGGAGGGCGACTACGTGCTCGCCTCCCCCACGTTGAACTGCGACGTGCCCCAGCACCTCCTCGAGCCGATCCTGGTGCGGAACGCGACCCAGCGGGGCACGACGACCCGGTTCTCGAGCGAGTACCTCTCGCACGAGCAGGACGCCGACGGCGTGACCACGCGGGTCATGGACCGGGTCACGCAGCGCGAGTACACGATCCGCTCGAAGTACCTCGTCGGTGCGGACGGTGCCCGGTCGGCCGTCGCCGCGGACATCGGTCTCCCGATGGAGGGCCGGATGGACATCGCCGGCTCGATGAACATCACCTTCACGGCCGACATCGCCGAGCTCGTCGGCCACCGACCCTCCGTCCTGTACTGGGTGATCCAGCCCGGCTCGAACGTGGGCGGCATCGGTGCCGGCCTGGTCCGCATGGTGCGCCGGTGGAGCGAGTGGCTGATCGTCTGGGGCTACGACATCGACGAGCCCGCACCGGTGCTCGACGAGGCGCAGGCGACGCAGATCGTGCGCAACCTGATCGGGGTGCCCGACCTGGCGGTGCGGATCACCGGCACCTCCGTGTGGGGCAACAACGAGATGTACGCGACCGAGCTGCAGGCCGGGCGCGTGTTCTGCGCCGGCGACGCCGTGCACCGGCACCCGCCGAGCAACGGGCTGGGATCGAACACGTCGATCCAGGACGCCTACAACCTGTCGTGGAAGCTCGCCGCGGTGCTGCAGGGCCGCGCGGGGGCCGGTCTGCTCGACACCTACACCGCGGAGCGCGCACCGGTCGCGAAGCAGATCGTGCTCCGCGCCAACCGGTCGTCCCGCGAGTTCGCCGGCCTGTTCGAGGCGCTCGGGGTGCTCGACGCCAGGACCGAGGCGGAGATGGTCGAGCAGATCGAGGAGCGCAAGGCCGACACGCCCGCGGGGGCCGCGAAGCGCGCCGCGCTCGAGCGCGCGATGGAGCTGAAGCACTACGAGTTCAACGCCCACGGCGTGGAGCTCGGTCAGTGCTACGAATCGACCGCCGTCGTGTCCGACGGCAGCGCCCGACCCGAACCGACCCGCGACCCCGAGCTCTTCTTCCAGGCCTCGACCGTCCCCGGATCTCCGCTGCCGCACGTCTGGGTCGGGACGGCCGAGCGGAAGTGGTCCACGCTCGACCTCGCGCCGAGCTCGCGGTTCACCCTCATCACCGGCATCGCCGGGGAGGCGTGG
This sequence comes from Acidobacteriota bacterium, assembly GCA_019352055.1. Lineage (GTDB taxonomy): Bacteria > Actinomycetota > Actinomycetes > Actinomycetales > Microbacteriaceae > Amnibacterium. The sequence goes on along the minus strand of JABBOB010000017.1, from coordinate 14,854 downwards.
GCGGAGGCGGCCCCGCAGGTGGGGTCGGCGCTCGGCATCGATCTCGGCGCGGTCGTGATCGGCCCGGGCCGGGCCATCAGCGACCTCTACTTCGACTGGGCGCGCATCCGCGAGGTCGGCGAGGACGGCGTGCTCCTCGTCCGGCCGGACAAGATCATCGCCTGGCGGTCGATGCACGGCGTCGACGATCCCGCCGGCGCGCTCACCTCGGTGCTCACGCGCGTCCTCAGCCGGGTCGGGTGACGGTGCCGATGCCCACCGTGTTCACGCACAGCACGCCCGCCCAGCGGGTGCGGTTCGGCGCGGGTCGCGCGACCGAGCAGGTCGTCGCCGAGGTGGCCCTGCTCGGGGCCCGGCGGGTGCTGCTCGTCGTCTCGCGGTCGGCCGCGACCGCCGGGGCCGCGATCGCCGCAGCCGTCCCCGTGGCCGCGACGCTCGACCGGGCGGTGCAGCATGTGCCGGCGGAGCTGGTGGCCACGGCGCGTGGGGTCGCCCTGGACGCGGCAGCAGACGCGATCGTCGTCGTCGGCGGCGGGTCGGCGGTCGGCCTGGCGAAGGCCGTCGCGATCGACACCGGGATACCGGTCGTCGCCGTGCCGACGACGTTCGCCGGTTCCGAGGCGACCGACGTGTGGGGCATCACCGAGCACGGCGTGAAGACGACCGGCGCCGACCCGCGCGCGCTGCCGGTCGCGGTCGTCTACGACTCGGCCCTGCTCGCCGGCCTGCCCGCCGATCTCGCGGTCGCTTCCGGTCTCAACGCGCTCGCGCACTGCGTCGACTCCCTGTGGGCGCCGAAGGCGGACCCGATCAACGCGGCCGCCGCTGCTGAAGGCATGCGGCTGCTCGCGACGGGGCTGCGGGGTCTGCACCGCGCCGCCCGCGACCAGGTCGCGCTCGAGCAGGTGATGGCGGGCGCCTACCTCGGCGCGATCGCGTTCGCCTCCGCTGGCTCGGGGCTGCACCACAGGATCTGCCACGTGCTCGGCGGCGCCTACGGCCTTCCGCATGCGCCGATGCACGCCGTGGTGCTGCCGTTCGTCGTCGGGTTCAACGCACCGGCGGCACCCGAGGCGGCAGCACGGATCACGGCGGCCCTCCGCGGCAGCGACGCGGCAGGCGCCATCCGCGAGCTGGAGGCGGACCTGGGCGCACCCACCTCCCTCGCCGAGCTCGGCTTCGATCCGGACCGAGCGCGCGAGGCGGCCGGCCTGATCCTGCCCGCGGTCCCGCAGGGCAACCCGCGACCGGTGCACGTCCAGGACCTCGAAGGGATCGTCGCGGCAGCCGCGGGGCACGCCGCGACCCGCCCGGCGGAGCAGGAGCGGCCGACCTCGTGAGCACACCGACGACACGGCGGGTCTCCGCCGAGCAGCAGGCCCGCGAGGCCGACCTCGTCGAGACCGTGGTGGCCTCCTTCGACCACGCGCCGGACGAGCGCTACCGCGAGGTCATGCAGTCGCTCGTCCGCCACCTGCACGCGTTCATCCGCGACGTGCGCCTGACGGAGGCGGAGTGGCAGCGGGCCGTCGAGTTCCTCACCGCCGTCGGGCGCATCACGGACGACCGGCGGCAGGAGTTCGTGCTGCTGTCCGACGTGCTCGGCGCATCCATGCAGACCGTCGCGGTGAACAACGAGGCGTCCGCGAACGCGACCGAGGCGACCGTGTTCGGCCCCTTCTTCGTGCGCGACGCCCCGCTGATCGAGCAGGGCGGCGACATCGCGGGCGACGGCGCCGGCGAGCCCTGCTGGGTCGAGGGCACGGTCACGGACACGACGGGCCGGCCGGTGGCGGGTGCCCGCCTGGAGGTGTGGGAGGCGGACGAGGACGGCTTCTACGACGTCCAGTACGGCGACGACCGCGTCGCGGGCCGCGCGCACCTGTACAGCGGCCCCGACGGCTCGTACCGGTTCTGGGGACTGACTCCCACGCCGTACCCGATCCCGGACGACGGGCCGGTCGGCAGCCTGCTCGCCGCAGCGGGCCGCTCCCCCTACCGGGCGTCGCACCTGCACTTCATGGTGACGGCGCCGGGGTGCCGGACTCTCGTCACGCACATCTTCGTGCGCGGAGACGAGCTGCTCGACCGCGACTCCGTGTTCGGCGTGAAGGAGTCGCTGATCCTCGACTTCGCCCGCCACGAGGCGAGCGAGCGCACGCCGGACGACCGCGACCTCGGCGGCCGGACCTGGTCCAGCACCCGCTTCGACATCGTCCTCGCGCCCGCTGCGGTCTGAGGCCCGCGCCGGCGGACCGGTCGGCCGAGCCGGAACCGCCCGGCTCCGCGGGGTGGATCGGCCGTTCGCTCTTCTAGGCTCGACCGGATGGAGCCCGACCGCATCGTCGTCCTCGCGGGAGGCGTCGGAGGAGCGAAGTTCGTCCGCGGCCTGCGCGCCCTCGCCCGACGCGACTTCCCCGCAGCCGAGATCACCGTCGTCGCCAACACCGGCGACGACCTCTGGCTCGCCGGCCTGCGGGTCACGCCCGATCTCGACTCGCTGATGTACGCGCTCGCCGGCGTGAACGACGACGTCCGCGGCTGGGGCAGGGCCGGGGAGACCGAGCGCGTGAGCGCGGAGCTCACCGCGTACGGCGTCGGCTGGCCCTGGTTCACGCTCGGCGATCTCGACCTCGGCACCCACATCGCCCGATCGGCGCTGCTGAAGGAGGGGCTGCCGCTCTCCGCCGTCGTCGACCGGCTCGCGGCGCGCTGGCCGCTCGGGGTCCGCCTCCTGCCCGCGACGGACGCGGAGGTCGAGACCCACGTCGTCACCGCCGAGGGCGAGCTGCACTTCGAGGAGTGGTGGGTCCGCACGCGGGCCGCGCTGCCGGCGCTCGGGTTCGTGCAGCGCGGTGTCGCCGCCGCCACCGCCGCGCCGGGGGTGGTGGAGGCGATCATCGCGGCGGACGCGGTGCTCCTCGCGCCGTCGAACCCGGTGGTCTCCATCGGCACCGTCCTCGGCATCCCGGGGATCCGGGAGGCGCTGCGCGAGACGGCGGCGCCGGTCGTCGGTCTCTCCCCCGTGATCGGCGGCGCCGTCGTGCGCGGGATGGCCGACGCGTGCCTCACGGCGATCGGCGTCGAGACGGACGCGGCCGCGATCGCGCGGCACTACGGCGCCCGGGCCGACGGGGGCGTGCTCGACGGCTGGCTCGTCGACGGGACCGATGCGTCCGCTGTCCCGCGGCTCGAGGCCACGGGCATCCGCGCCCGGGCCGTCCCGCTCTGGATGACGGACGACGGGGCGACGGCCCGGATGGCCGCGGCGGCACTGGCGCTGGCCGCGCGGTGAGCGACGCGCGGGGCTCCGCGGTCCAGCCGATCCTCGCCGGCGTCGTCGGCACCCTCACCGGGTTCTTCGGGTCCGTCGCGGTGCTGATCGCGGGCCTGACCGCGGCCGGCGCCACAGCCGCGCAGGCGGCGTCGGGGCTCGCCGCGCTGTGCGTCGCGAACGGCGCGCTGTCGATCGCGGTGTCTCTCCGCCTCCGGATCCCGATGTGCTTCGCCTGGTCGACGCCCGGGGCGGCCCTGCTCGTCGCCGCCCACCCCGCCTCGTTCGGCACGGCCGTCGGCGCGTTCGTGCTGGCGGGGGCGCTGAGCGTCGTGACGGGTGCGGTCCCGGGGCTCGCGCGATCGATCGACCGCATCCCGCCCGCGCTCTCCGGCGGCCTGCTGGCGGGCGTGCTGCTGCCGTTCTGCCTCGCGCCGGTCCGCCAGGCGGTCGTGACCCCGTGGACCGTGCTGCCGCTCGTGCTCGTCTGGCTCGTGCTCTCCCGGGTCGCGCCCCGCGCTGCCGGCCCGGTGGTGATCGTGGCCGCGCTCGTCTTCACGGTGCTCCAGGGCACGGCGGGAACCGCGCTCGCACCGCTGCCGAGCCTCGTCGCGCCCGCGCTCGACCCCGTGGGGATCGTGGCGCTGGGCGTGCCGCTCTTCCTCGTCACGATGGCCGGGCAGCAGCTGCCGGGCATCGCGGTGCTCCGCGCGAACGGGTACGGGCCGCGCACGCGCCTCGCGCTCGTCATGTCCGGCGCCGCGAGCGCGGTCGTCGCCCCGCTCGGCGCCGTGCAGCTGAACCTCGCCGCGATCACCGGGGCGATCATGGTCGGCCCGGATGCCGGACCGGACCGGTCGCGCCGTTGGATCTCCGGCGTCGCGTCCGGCTGCACGTACCTCGCGCTCGCCGCGACCGCGGGGCTGGTCGCGGGCATCGTCGGCGACCGCACCCCCGCGCTCGTGGAGGCGGCGGCCGGCCTCGCGCTCGTCGGCGCGTTCGTCGGCGCGATCTCGTCGGCGATCGCACGGCCGGACACCCGCGTGCCGGCGGCGATCACCTTCCTCGTCGTCGGGTCGGGGATCGCCGTGGCCGGGATCGGGAGCGCCTTCTGGGGCGTGATCGCGGGCGGGGTCGCCCTCGCGGTGCTCACCCGTCCGCCCGCGGCTCCCTCCCCCTCCGCGAACTGAGCCGGTCGCCCTCGCAGACGCAGCCGACCCCGGCACTCCAGGGTTCCGATCCCGATCGATGCGAGGCGGCAACTACCCTCGGGCTCGTGCGCCGACCCGACGAGGAGCCCGAGGTCGGCTCCGCGCCGGTCCGGCACCGATCACCGGGCCGTCTCCTCGTTCCGCTCGTCGCCGCCGCCGCCGCGGTCGTGGTGCTGAGCACCGCTGCGGAGGGACCGGCGCGGTTCACTCCCTTCGCCGGTCTCGGGTCCCGCTCGATGCCGGGCATGCCGCCGCCCGTGCCGACCGAGCCGCCGCTGCGGTCATCGGCGAACCCCGTCGTTCCGCAGGTCGGCACCGCCGTCCAGACCGTCCTGGTGGTGCTCGCCGGCGTCGTGGCGCTCGTGGTCGCGGCGCTGCTGGTCCGCGCGGTCGTCTCCGCGATCCGCGACCGACGACGTCGGCCGAGGCTGCAGGGCCTCGGGGCCCTCGAGGCGGAGGCAGCGCCGCAGGTGGCCGACGCGCCCGCCGTGCTCCGCGGTATCGCGGCCGCGCTCGTGGCGCTCGATGGGGAACGCGAGCCGAACGACGCGGTCGTGCGCGCATGGCTCGGCCTCCAGCAGGCGGCGGAGGACGCCGGGTTCGCCCGCGCTGCCGCCGAGACGCCGACGGAGTTCACGGGCCGTGTGCTCAGCAGGACCGGCGCGGATCGCGCCGCCCTGCGGACGCTCCTCCGCCTCTACCTCCGCGCCCGGTTCGGCGACGGCACGATCAGCCCGGCCGACGCGACCGGTGCCCGGGAGGCGCTGCGGGCGCTCGAGGCGTCGTGGGAGCACGCGAGCGCATGAGTGCCGGGGAGATCGTCCGCAACCTGGTGATCGCCGCCTTCGTGGCAGCGCTCGTCGGCGGGGCGGCCGTCGTGCTGGGGCTCGACGGCCCGCACGCCATCGCACTCGGGGGCGGCGTGCTCGCGCTGGTGCTGGGTCTGCTCGCGCAACGCAGCGTCGTGCCGAGCACGGACCTCGCGCCCTCCGACCTCGAGGCTCCGGATCCCGAGCCGGTCGTCGCCGGTCGCCGGGACCTGGACCAGCTCGCGTGGTCGATGGTCGAGCACCGCACCCGCATCCGCGGCATCGTCCTGGCCCGGGTCCGCGCGATCGCCACGCACCGGCTGGCCCACCACGGCCTCGATCCCGGAAGGGCGGAGGACGCCGCAGCGATCGAGGCGCTGCTCGGCCCTGCCGCGGCCGAGGTCCTCCGTTCCGACCTCGATCGGCCGGTCACCCCGCGCGCGCTCGACGCCACCCTCCATGCCCTCGACCGCCTCCCGCCGCCCGCACCGCTCGGCCCCGTCCGCGCGGTCTCCTCAGACAGGACGTCCCGTGCCGACTGACACCCCGCTGCCCCTCCCCGATGTCGCCCGCATCGGCCGGGAGGTGCTCGACCGCGTCGGCACCGTCGTGGTCGGGATGCACGATCCGCTCGAGCTCGCCCTCGGCACCGTGCTCGCCGGCGGACACGTGCTGTTCGAGGACGCCCCCGGGCTCGGCAAGACGCTCGCGGCGCGGAGCCTCGCGACCGCGCTCGGGCTCGACTTCCGGCGCCTGCAGTGCACCCCGGACCTGCTCCCGTCGGACATCACGGGCTCGTTCGTCTACGCGCCGAGCACCCACGAGTTCGAGTTCCGGCCCGGGCCGGTGTTCACCGGCCTGTTCCTCGCCGACGAGATCAACCGCACCTCACCGAAGACGCAGTCCGCGCTGCTCGAGGCGATGGCGGAGGGGCAGGTCACGATCGAGGGCCGGAGCCTGCCCCTCCCCCGTCCCTTCCACGTCGTCGCCACCTCGAACCCGATCGAGTACGAGGGCACCTATGCGCTGCCGGAGGCGCAGCTCGACCGGTTCCTCGTGCGGCTCACCGTCGGCTACCCCGACCGCGACGGGGAGGCGCAGGTGCTCCGGAACCGGGTGCGGCGCCGGCGAGAGGCCGCCCCGATCGAACCCGTCGTCGACGCCACCACGCTGCTCGCGATGCAGGCCGCCGTCGAGTCCGTGTTCGTGGACGACGACATCATCACCTACTGCGTCGACCTGGCTGCGGCGACGCGGAACGTCGCGCAGGTGCAGGTCGGGGCGTCGCCGCGAGGGTCCCAGGGGCTGCTGCTGCTCTCGCGCGCGCTGGCGGTGCTGGACGGCCGGGCGTTCGTGACGCCGGAGGACGTGAAGCGGTGCGCGGTCCCGGTGCTCGCGCATCGGATCACCCTGACGGCGCAGGCCTGGGCGTCCGGGATCGACCCGGCCGCCGTCGTGCAGCACGCGGTCGCGGAGGTCGCCGGTCCCCCGGTCGTCGGCCGCGCCGTCGCCGGATGAGCACGCCGACGGCGCAGCGCTGGCACCGGCGTGGCGGCGGTGCCGCGCTGGGGATGCTCGCGCTCGTGATCCTCGGCGTCGGCCTGGGCTTCGGTCGCGCGGACGTCGCCCTGCTCGGGCTGCCGCTCGCGGCGACGGCGGCCGTCGCCCTGCGCCGACCCGTCGGTGGCGCGTCCGCCGCGATCACGCTTACCGCGGAGGACGACGCGATCGTCGCCGAGGTGCGGATCGACGGCGCCACCGGCACCGAGCTCGTCGTGGTGCAGGCCGCCGCCTACGAGGAGCCGCCCACGACCGTGGTCGTCAGCCCGCGCCGTGCGGCCGCGCTCACCGCCCGCCTCCCCCTCCTGCACGGCGGCCCGCAGGAGGTGCTTCGCGTCGGCGGCCAGGTCGTCGCTGCCGGCGGTGATCTCGTCCAGCACCTCGATCCGCGGATCGCCCGCACCACGATCGCACCGGCACGGGAGCGGATGACCTCCCTCCTGCTGCCGCACCGTCTGACGAACCGGCCGGGCGGGCACGCCGCGCGGCGGCTCGGCGACGGGCTCGACTTCCGCGACCTCGCGCCCTTCACGCCCGGCGACCGTCTGCGCCGGATCGACTGGCGCGCGACCGCCCGCTCGCCCCGCCCGGAGTCGGAGCTGATCGTGCGGCGGATGGACGCCACCGCCGAGGCGGCCGCGGTCGTGGTGCTCGACAGCCGGGACGACGTCGGCTCGGTGGTGGTGGAGTGGGGCAGCAATCGGCCGGCGCGCAAGGGCGTCTCGTCGCTCGACCTCGCCCGTCCAGCGGTCGTGGCGATCGCAGCCACCTACCTCGATGCCGGCGACCGGGTCGCCTTCCACGACCTCATGAGCGCGGGTGCCGGCACCCGGAGCGGCGGAGGCCGGCGCAAGCTCGAGCAGATCCGCGCGGTCGTGAACCGGACGGTCCCCCGCGCTGGTGCCTCGTTCCGCGCCCCGGTGCTGCCGACGGCCGCGGTCGTCTACCTGGTCTCGACGTTCCTCGACGAGGACGTCGCGGCGCTCGCGGTGCTGTGGCGGAGTGCCGGGCATCGGGTCGTCGCGGTCGACGTGCTGCCCGAGCCGAGCCTCGACGGCGCGGACGAGGCGCATCGGCTCGCGCACCGCGTCCTGCAGCTGGAGCGGGACGACCGCCTCGACCGGCTGCGCCGCGTGGGCGTCACCGTCGTCGCGTGGCGCGACGCCGACCGCGACCTCCTGCTGCGGCAGGCCGAGCGCTACCGGGGACGACGGTGAGCGGGTCCGCCCGCCCCGCAGTGCGAGCCGTCTTCCGGATCGGTCCGTGGGTCCCAGGCTCCCTCCTGCCCGTCGCCGTCGGTCTCGTCGGCGTCGCCGCGTCGCTCCTCGTCCTGCAGGACGTCCTGGCCCTGGTCGGGGCTGCGCTGTCGGTCGCCGCAGCGGTGCGCGTGCGATCGGCGGTGCCGTGGCTGCTGGTCGCGCTGCTCGCGGTCGGACAGCTGCTCCGCGATCCGACCGGGCTCGATGCTTCCCTGCCGGCGCTCGTGCTCGCGCTGCACGTGCTCGTGGTGCTCGTGCTGCTGGCACGGTCCGTGCCGGTCCGCTCCCGGCTGCAGCTGGCCGCACTCGGGCCCGCCGCGCTGACGACCGGCCTCGTGCAGGTGCCCGCCCAGGTCGTCGCCGCAGCACTGCTCGTCGTGGGAGGGCGGCTGCAGATCCTCCCCGTCGCCTCGACGATCGGGGGCTCGCTCCTGGTGCTGCTCGCCGGCCTCCTCATCGTTCCTCGGCGCGCGGACCGGGAGGCGTAGGGCGGCGAGATGGACCCGGTGCACGGTTCCGTCGAAGAGGTCGTCGATGGCCTCGGTCCGTTCCGCTACCCCGTCCGCGCCGGTGCTCTGCGGCTCGGTGGCCGCAGCGGAGCGCCCGAGGTGAGCGGGCCGCGTGCGCGACCGCCTCGACGGCTTGCCGGATGGCGCGCCGCCCGCGAGAGTGCAGGCATGCCGTTCGCCCCCGAGACGCTGCTCGAGGGCCCACGGGGGCGTTTCCTGTGCCTCACGCTCGCACACGAGCTCGCCGGCGACGTCTGGCCCGCCGTGCTCCACTCCGCAGCGCAGCCCTTCGACGTCACCCGGCGGGCCGCACTCGTCGACGCGCTCCGCGGCGTGGACGTCGGGTCGCTCGCCGATCGGACGGATGCGCGACTGTTCGCCGACGCGATGGACGCCACGGTGACCGCGGCGATGGGCTGGCAGCCGCCGAGCGAGGAGGACCGGCTGACCGCCGATCCGGACGTGCTCGCGGCGCTCCGCCCGATCGCGGAGGCGGTCGCCGACATGCCCGCGGCGCAGTGGTGGGCGTCCCCGCTCGATCCGGACCACCTCGTGCTGACCGACCGCTTCGACGACCGCACGCCGCCGCGACCCGCTCGGCTGACCGGGCTGGAGTCCGCCCTCGACCGGTGGCGCCGGATCGCGCTCGAGGACGAGGAGCGCGCTCGGATCGACCGGCCGGACGACCCGGGCGCGAACTGGTCCGGCACGTGGTGGTCGACGCCGTCCGGGGTCGCGCTGCCCGTCACGACCAGACGGCTCGAGCGCTGCGGCTCCGTCGCGCTGCTCTGGGAGGAGGACAGCCTCGGGCAGCGCGACGCGATCCTGCAGCCGGTCCGCCCGAACGGCGCGGTCCGGGTGTTCGAGATCCACGGACCGGGCGCATGGACGGCGCTCGCCGCCGGCTACCCGTTCGACGTCTCCCGGGCGAGGAGGCAGGACTGGTTCCGGGTCACCGGGCGTGACGGCGCGTGGATCATCCCCGACTGGCAGGCCGTTGCCCGGGACTGGGATGCGGTGCACGTCTCCGTGCTGGGCTATCTCCGCACGGCGACCCGCGCGCTCGCCGTGGACGACACCAGGGCGACGATGCTCGCCGGCTGGGATCCCGATTCGACGTGGTGGCTCACCGCGGTGCTCGGCACGGGAGGGATGGAGGCCGAGCGCTGGAGCACGCCGGCGGACACCTCCGGCCCGCTGCTCGAGTGGCGTCGGATCGACCCGTCCGACTGACAGGCGCGCACCGCTCAGCCCGGATCCGGGTTCATCGTCGTGCCGCCGGGGAGGCGGTCAGCGCACGCACGGCGTATTTGAGAGAATCGCCGCATGGACCACATCGCCGGAGCCGTGCTCGGGATCGTGCTGCTGCTCGCGAGCATCGCCTGCTTCCCCATCGCGTTCGCGCTGGAGTCGACGAACCCGGTGCTGCTGCCCGTGTTCTTCGGTCTCGGCGTGCTGCTGCTCTCGGCCGCGCTGCCGCTGCCGATCTTCATCCTCGACAAGCTCGACGGCCGGAGCTGACGCCGGCCGCCTCGCACGCCGTCCGCGGCGGCACGGGCCGGGTCAGCGGACCCGCGTGGCCTCCAGCACCGCCGCCGTGTGCCGCCCGACGCCGAGACGCACCGCGGTGGCCAGGTCCTCGATGGTGTCGACGTCGCGACGGAGCCGCTCGGTACCACGGATCGGCCGGTGCCCGAGGTCTCGGTGCCGGGCCGCTGAGCCGACGCCGAACGCCGGGAGGAGCGGCACCCCCGGGGCTCCGGTGAGCATCACCGTGCCCGTGCTCTGCGCGTCGGCGACCACACCGAGCGGGATCTCCTCCGCGATCGAGAACGTGCGCTCGAGGTCTTCGGACGTCAGCGCGGGCAGGTCACCGGCGAGCACCGCCTGACCCCAGTCCGGCCAGCGGTCGTTGGCCACCCGGAGGCCCGCCGCGATCGCGTTGTTGAGCCCCGGCGCGCCCTGCGTGACGACGGTCACCGCCACGGGGAGGCTGAGGTCGTCCACCAGGTGCGGGTCGTCGGTGACGACGAGGAGCATGCGCACGTGCGGCGACGCCGCCACGGCGTCGAGCGTGTCCCGGGCGAACGCCTCCGCCAGCGCCGGCCGGTCCGGCCGGTCGCCGAGACGGCGCTTGCCCTCGCTGAACCGCTTGATCGGGACCAGCACCACCCAATCGATCACCACGCACCTCCGTCGACCTCGTTGTCCGCGGTGTCCTGGCTCTCCTTCGAGCCCTCCGCGTAGCCCTCGCTGTACCCGTCGGCGTACGCCTCCGCGCTGCCGAGCCGGAACATGTCCTCGTCGCCCGTGCGCACGACCGATCGCGCGCCGGGGCCGTCCTCCTCGCGGACGTAGCGGCCCAGGCCGCGCACGACCGCGATCGGCCGGTTCTCGGCCTTGCCCTTCACCAGATCCGCCATCGCGGCGATCTCGTCCGCGATCGCGACGACCGTGACGCCCATCGGCCGCCCGGAGGCGTCCGGGTGCCCCCGAAGGTCGTCGACGAGCGCGACCCCGGCGGCACCGATCGCGATGTCGGTCTGCCCGTGGCGCCACGGCCGTCCCAGCGTGTCGGTGACGACCACCCCGACCGCGACACCCGTGGCGGCGATGAGCGCCGTGCGGAGGCGCGCCGCGGACGCGTCGGGGTCGACGGGCAGCAGCAGCACCGTGCCGGGCTCGACGTTGCTCGCATCGACACCTGCGGCCGCCCCGACGATGCCGAGCCGGTTCTCCACGATCCTGGTGACGCCGCCGCCGGGCTGCTCGCGGACCGCGACGACGCGCACGGTCTCATCGGTGATCGCCTGCTCGCGGTCAGCGGCCACGACCTGGCGCCCCTCCGCCTTCGACACCACCTTGCTCGACACCACGACCACGTCACCGGATTCGAGCGGACCGACCGTGGCGACGACGATCGCCGGCAGGTCGTCGCCCGCGTGGATCTCGGGGACGCCGGCCGGTGCCCAGCACCGCAGCTCGGCGTCGCTCACCGGTGCAGCTTCGGCAGCACGTCGCGCGAGAACACGTCGATCCACTCGCGCTGGTTCCGGCCGACGTTGTGCAGGTAGATGCGGTCGAAGCCGAGGTCCGCGTAGCGCTGCAGCGCCTGCAGGTGGACGTCGGGATCGCTCGAGATGACCATGCGGCCCTCGAAGTCCTCCGGCCGGACCATCTTCGCCATCTGCTCGAACTCGAGCGGGCTGCGGATGTCGCCCTTCGGGAACTTCATGCCGCCGTTCGGCCACTCGTGCATCGCGTTCGCGAGCGCCTCCTCGTCGGTCGGCGCCCACGACAGGTGCACCTGCAGCACCTTCGGCGCCTTCGCCGGGTCCTTGCCCGCCTCCCGCTGCCCGGCGTCGAAGCGCTCGAACAGGCCGGAGATCTTCTCGAGCGGCGCACCGACCGTGATCAGGCCGTCGACCGCCTTCCCGGCACGCTTCGCCGTGATGGGACCGGCGGTCGCCACGAGGATCGGCGGCCGCTCGTCCATCGTCCAGAGCCGCGTGGTCTCGAGCTTGTAGAACTTCCCCTCGAACTTGGTGTCCTTGCCCGCGAGGGAAGCGGTGAACAGCTTGTCGATGAGGTCGATCGCCTCGAACATGCGGTTGATCCGCTCGGGCGCCTCGGGCCAGTAGCCGGCGACGACGTGCTCGTTCAGCGCCTCGCCGGACCCGAGGCCGAGCCAGTGCCGGCCCGGGTACATCGCGGCGAGCGTGGCCGACGCCTGCGCGACGATCGCCGGGTGCCAGCGGAACGACGGCGCGGTGACGCCGGGCCCGAAGTCACCGGTCGTGCGCTCGCCGACCGCCGTCAGCACGTTCCAGACGAACGCGCTGTTGCCCTGCGCCGGGACCCACGGCTGGAAGTGGTCGGCCGCCATGACGCCCGTGAAGCCCTTCGACTCGGCGTAGGCGGACAGCTCCACCGCCTCCGTCGGGTGGAACTGCTCGAGCATGGCGGCGTAGCCGATCTGGAGCGATGACACCCCCGCATCCTGTCATCCCCCGCTGAGCCGCCGGACGGTCGCCGCACGGCTGGCGCTCGGCCGACTCGCCGCCCGCCCCCTCCCGGCACGCGCCGTCGGTCGCGGCGGCATCGGTCGGTCCCGGCCGCCGATCGAGCGTCGGGCGGCTGCCGGATCGACGAGGTGCGCCGGAACCGACGCGGATCGGTGCAGTCGGAGCGCGCAGGGCGTCAGGACCGCGCGAGGGCCAGCGCCGTGCCGAGATGGCGACGCAGGTCGGGCTGGAGGCGGATCGCGCCGGACGCGTCGGCGTCGAGCAGCGCCTGCGCGTCCTCCGGCCGGGAGCCGCTGAACCAGCCGCCGATCGTCACACCGTGGTCCGGACGCTCCACGACCTCGATCGTGTCGCCGCCCCGCACGTCGCCGGAGCGGACGACACGGAAGTAGGTGCCGGGAGCGCCGTGCGAGCGGAACCGCTCGACCCATCCTTTGACGCCCATGCGCCGCTCGAACGTCCCGCAGGGGTTCCGCGGGCTCGTCACCTCGAGCAGGGTCCTCGCGCCGACGAGCCAGCGCTCGCCGATGACGGCACCGCTCACATCCGCGCCGACCGTCCGGAGGTTCTCGCCGAACAGACCGGGCGGGATGTCGCGGCCGAGGTCCCGGGCGAACCAGTCCGCGTCCTCCTGCGCGTAGGCGTAGACGGCCTGGTCCGTTCCACCATGCCACCGGCGATCCGCCTGCACGTCGCCGTGCACACCGAGCTTGCGGACGCGGAGGGGCTTCCCCACCGCTCGTTTGTCGATCGCGGTCACCCCGATGCCGCGATCCGGGAGCAGCTGGTGGACGGTGCAGACCGCGAGCACCTCAGCCACGGATCGGCCCCTCCGGCTGCAGCGCTGCCACGACCGCACGGGGCACGTACGGCGAGACGTCGCCGCCGAGCGAGGCGACCTGGCGCACGAGCGAGCTGGACACGTGGCTCGTGGTCGGCTCGGCGACGAGGAAGAGGGTCTCGACGCCTGCGAGGTCGCGGTTGACCAGCGCCATCGGCGTCTCGTAGGCGGCATCCGTGGCGGACCGGAGTCCCTTCACGATCGCCTCGGCGCCCACCCGGCGGCAGTAGTCGACGAGGAGCCCCTCCGACCACGAGTCGACCTGGACGCCATGGATGCCCACGTCGGCCAGGGACTCGTCGATGAGGCGAACGCGCTCGTCGACGGCGAGGAGCGCGGACTTGCCCGGGTTGTGCGTGACGACCACGAAGACGTGGTCGAAGAGCTTCGCCGTCCGCCCGATGACGTCGAGATGCCCCAGGGTGACCGGGTCGAAGGAACCGGGGACGACGGCGATCCGCATGGACACGATCCTTCCGCACTCGAGGGCTCGAGGCCCGCTGCGCTCGCACCTCGACTCCCGGCTGCCCGGCCGGGTCAGCTCTTGTCCAGGAACGCCCTCGACTCCTCGTCGCTGGACCGCTCGATCGCCGCACGGAGCACCGGGTGGCTGTCCAGCGCGGGGTCCTCCTCCAGCGTCTGCGCGGCGGCGGCGCGCGCCTGCTCGATGATCTCGCCGTCGCGGGTGACGCGGAGGAGCTTCAGCTGCGACCGACCGCCGGACTGGCTCGCGCCGAGCACGTCGCCCTCCCGGCGCAGCTCCAGATCCGCCTGCGCGAGGGCGAAGCCGTCGGTCGTGGCGGCGACCGCCTCCACCCGCTCCCGTGCGGGTGTCTCGACCTCCGCGTGCGTGACGAGCAGGCAGAGGCCCGGCAGGCCGCCCCGGCCGACCCGGCCGCGCAGCTGGTGCAGCTGGGACACCCCGAAGCGATCCGCGTCGAGCACCACCATGAACGTGGCGTTCGCGACGTCGACGCCCACCTCGACGACCGTGGTGGCGACGAGCAGGTCGATGCGGCCGTCGGCGAAGGCCGTCATCACGGCCTCCTTCTCCTCGCCCGACATCCGACCGGTGAGCGCCTCGATGCGCCGCCCTGCCAGCGCGGGCTGCGCCCGCAGATCGGCGACGACGCCCGTGACCGTCGCCCGTGGCACGGCAGCGTCCTCAGCGCCCTCCAGGTCCCCCTCGTCCTCGTCCACGCCGATCGCCGGGCAGATCACGTACCCCTGGCGGCCCTGCTGGATCTCCTCACCGGCCCGCCGCCACACGTTCGGGAGCCAGCGGGGCTTCTCCGCGAGCGGCACGACGTGGGACGTGATCGGCGCACGACCGGCGGGCAGCCCGCGGATCGTGGAGGTCTCGAGG
>JABBOB010000072.1 GCA_019352055.1 Acidobacteriota bacterium | reverse complement strand
GGGTTTCGGGTCTTCGCCGCCCCGGAACCCCTTCACAACGCACCGAGCGGTCAGGCCGGGACGAAGATCGTCAGCGTCTCCGCGACCAGCGCGGGCTTCGTCTCGCCCTCGATCTGCAGCGTGACCGCCAGCCGGACGCGCACGCCCAGCGCGACGGGCTCCGCTCCGGCGATCGAAGCCGTGCCCCGGACCCGGGATCCCGACCGGACGGGAGTGATGAACCGCACCCGGTCCGAGCCCGCGTTGATCACGAGCGCCGTCGATTCGACGTGCAGCAGCTCGAACATCAGCGGAGCGAGCAGCGAGAGCGACAGGTAGCCGTGCGCGATCGTGCCGCCGAACGGTCCCCCTGCGGCCCGCTCGGGGTCGACGTGGATCCACTGGTGGTCGCCGGTGGCGTCCGCGAACCCGTCGATCCGCGACTGGTCGACCGTGACCCATTCGCTCGTCCCCAGGTCCGCGCCGACCGAGTCGAGCAGCGCGGCGGGGGAGTCGAACGTCGCGGTCATGCCTTCGGCCCGCCGGCGACGTACAGCACCTGACCGGAGACGAACGAGGCGGCGTCGGAGGTGAAGAACGCGGCTGCCTCCGCCACGTCCTCCGGCTGCCCGACGCGGGCGACCGGGATCTCCTTCGCGGCAGCGGCGAGGAAGTCGTCGAACGACACCTTCATCCGCTCGGCCGTCTGCCGCAGCATGTCGGTCGCGATGAAGCCGGGCGCGATGGCGTTCGCGGTGACGTTGTACCGGCCGAGCTCGATCGCGAGCGTCTTCGTGAAGCCCTGCAGCCCGGCCTTCACCGCGGCGTAGTTCGCCTGGCCCCGGTTGCCGAGCGCGCTCGTGGAGGAGAGCGAGACCACGCGGCCCCAGCGGTGCTCGACCTGGTGCCGCTGCACAGCACGGCTCATCAGGAAGGCGCCGCGCAGGTGCACCGCGACCACCGCATCCCAGTCCGAGTCGGTCATCTTGAAGATGAGGTTGTCGCGGAGGATCCCGGCGTTGTTCACGAGGATCGTCGGGGCGCCCAGTTCCTCCGCCACGCGGGCGACCGCCCGCTCCACGTCGTCGGTCTTCGCGACATCCGCGCCGACGCCGATCGCCTCGCCGCCGGCGGCACGGATCGCATCGACCGTCGCCGACGTCGCACCCTCGTCCAGGTCGATCACCGCGACCGCGCGCTCCTGCGCAGCCAGCCGCGTGGCGATGGCGGCACCGATGCCCCGCGCTCCTCCGGTCACGATCGCGACCCGTCGTTCAGTCATGCGTCCTCCTCAGGAAAGGTGATCAGCTGCCGGAGGGCCGTCCCTCCGGCGAGCGCGTCCATGGCCTCGTTGATGTCCGCGAGCGGCACCCGTCCGGAGACGAGCCGCTCCACGGGCAGTCGGCCGTCGAGCCAGAGATCCGCGTAGGTGGGCACGTCCCGCGCGGGCACGGACGAGCCGAGGTAGCTGCCGACGACCCTGCGGGCCTCGCTCGTCAGCACGAGCGGAGCGATGCTCGACCGCGCGTCCGCACGGGGGAGGCCCACCGTGACCGTCGTGCCGCCGGGCGCCGTCGCGGTGAAGGCGGTCTCGAACGCCCGGGGATGCCCTGCGGCCTCGATCACCACGGGCGCGCGGACCCCGGCTTCCTGCGCCTCCTCGGGCGTGTAGGTCTCGTCCGCGCCGCAGTCGACGGCGTGCGCCAGCTTGCTCGAGAGCGCGTCGATCGCGATCACCGGATGCCCCGTCGCCTTCGCGACCAGCAGCGCGGCCGTACCGACGCCGCCGAGCCCGACGATCGCGATCGGCTCGCCGTCGCGGACCCCTGAGGCGTTCAGCACCGCGCCGCCGCCCGTCAGGACCGCGCAGCCGAGCAGCGCCGCGACCTCGGGCGGCACCGTCGTGGGCACCGGCACGACGGATCGGCGGTCCACCACCGCGTGGTCCGCGAAGGCCGACGCGCCGAGGTGGTGGGCGATCGGCTCGCCCCGTCGCCGCAGCCGCGTGCCTCCGCCGAGCAGCTCGCCCCTCGCGTTGGCGGCGCTCCCGCGCTCGCAGGGGAGGCGACCCTCCGTGGCGCAGGCGGCGCACTCGCCGCACCGGGGGAGGAAGGTCAGGACCACGCGATCGCCCTCCGCGACGTCGCGGATGCGCTCCCCGACGCGTTCGACGGTGCCGGCCGCCTCGTGGCCGAGCAGCATGGGTGTCGGCCGCGGGCGGTTCCCGTCGACGACCGACAGGTCGGAGTGGCAGATGCCGGCGCTCTCGATCCGCACGAGCAGCTCGGTGGGACCGGGACCCGCCAGCTCGAGCTCGTCGACCACGAGCGGCCGGGTGTCCGCGAACGGCCCAGCCCGACCGGACTCCTCCAGCACCGCACCGATGATCCGCACGTCGACCCCTTCGCCGCCCATGAGCCTACGCAACACTTCTTGGAGTGTTGCAGCAGGCCTGGGGATCAGAGCTTCTGCAGCTCCGGCAGGACGTCCGTGCACGCTTGCTCGACGAAGGCGGCCGGGTCCTCCGGCGGGATGCTCACCCAGACCTGGCCGACGCCGAGTCGTGCGTAGGTGCGCATCCGCTCGAGGAACGCACCGCGGTCCGGTTCGATCGCCGAGGTGATCGTGATGTCGATCTCGGCGGGATCGCGGCCGACGTCGGCGCAGTGGCCTCGCAGCACCTCGATCTTGTGCGCGATCGCGTCCGCTCCCGCATCGAACAGGTTGCAGGCGTCGCCGTACTGCGCGACGAGCCGCAGCGTCTTCTTCTCGCCGGAGCCTCCGATCAGGATCGGCGGCCCCGGGGTCTGCAGCGGTGCCGGGTGACACAGGGTCTCCGCGAGCCGGTAGTGCGCACCCTCGAACGGCCCGTCGTCGTCGCTCCACATCTGCCGGGCGATCTGCACCGTCTCCTCGAGGCGCTCGAAGCGCTCCTTGAGCGGCGGGTACGGGACCCCCAGCGCGAGGTGCTCGCGTTCGTACCAGGCGGCGCCGATGCCGAGGAACGCGCGGCCCTCGGACAGCACGTCGAGCGTCGCGACGATCTTCGAGAGCAGGCCCGGATGACGATAGGTCACGCCCGTGACGAGCAGTCCGAGCTGCAGTCGGGAGGTCACGCCGGCGAGGTAGCCGAGGCCCGTGTAGCCCTCGAGCATCGGCTCCTCCGCCGGTGCGCGCGCCTCCATCTGGAAGTAGTGGTCCATCAGGGTCATGGCCGTGACGCCTCCGGCGTCGGCGGCCTCCGCCGTCGCACGGAGATGCGACGCGACCTGCGCCGATCCGCCGGGGGTCGAGAAGTTCCAGTAGTGCACCGCGAGCCGCATCGGGCCAGTGTCACCCCGTGACCCTGAAGGTGACGCGAACGCACCTCGACCGGTGCCTCCCCGTGCGGGTCGCCTCCGGGTCCTCCGCGAGGCGGGGGCCGTGGAGGTGGCGCAGCCCGAGACCGAGCACACGCTCGCGAGGAGCGGGTCCCGCCGGTCGACGAGGCGCCGGGCCACGAGGCGGGCCGGCC
The DNA here is from genome assembly GCA_019352055.1 of Acidobacteriota bacterium. Lineage (GTDB taxonomy): Bacteria > Actinomycetota > Actinomycetes > Actinomycetales > Microbacteriaceae > Amnibacterium. The sequence continues at coordinate 7,671 of JABBOB010000072.1, read as the reverse complement.
GGTGCACCTGCCGGCCTCGCTGCCGCGCTCGACGGTCGCCCGACGAGCGCACCTGGTGGCAGGAGCCCGTCCTCGCCTACCGATGGGGCAGCAGCACCTCCAGCTGCAGCAACCGCATGCCGGCCGACGCGCGTTCGACGCTGTGGTACGTCCCGCATGCGCCGATGTCGACCCTGCCGCCCTGGTCGATCTGCGGCCGGGGTCCGGTGCGGGTGACGTCGTCGGACAGGTCGGCGGACACGGTCCAGCCCAGCCGTCCGGCCTGCGCGATGACCACCGGCCGGACGTCGACGCCCGCCGGCACCTCGGAGAGCGCGAAGGAATACGGCTGCAGGTCGTCGGGGCCGAGGCCCGGGTCGCCGCTCCCGCAGAGCCGGCGGCCGCCCTCCGCCTCCACCGTGCGCCCCACGACGTCCTCGGCGCTCGCAGCGGGGTTCGGCGTCGCGCCGAACGCCACGGCGATCGCGGCGCCGCCGATCCGCACCGCCGCGATCGTCGCCGCGACGGCGCCGATGACCACGATGCGCCGAGGGACGCGGCTGATCCGGCGGGCGAGGTGGATCCCGCTCGTCACAGCTCCGGCGAGGGCGATCGGGATCCCGGTCACCGACAGCACGAGCAGGGCTGGGATGTCGCGATCGAACGCAGCGAGCACGTCGGCAGCGAGCAGCGCGATCGCCAGCGCGTCCAGCACCATCGCCGAACCGGCGAGGACGGGGCGTCGGATCGAGGGGGCCACGAGGCGTCATCCTGCTCCTGACAGGCGACGCAGCGGCGCTGCCCGAGCTTCCCATGGCGGAGTAGCGTCCAAGCCCGTGACCGACACCGACGTCCGTTCCGTCCCAGCCCCCACGACCCGCACCGAGACGGACAGCCTCGGTGCAGTCGAGATCCCTGCCGACGCCTACTGGGGCGCGCACACGGCGCGGGCGCTCGAGAACTTCCCGATCTCGAACACCCCGATCTCGCGCCACCCGAGGCTCGTCGACGCGCTCGCGATCGTGAAGCAGGCGGCGGCCAGGGCGAACCGGGACCTCGACGTGCTGGAGCCCGGCAAGGCGGCGATGATCGAGCGCGCGTGCGCCGAGATCCGCGAGGGCCGGTACCACGACCAGTTCGTCGTCGACGTGATCCAGGGCGGCGCCGGCACCTCCACGAACATGAACGCGAACGAGGTGGTCGCCAACGTGGCGCTCCGGCTCGCGGGACACGAGCTGGGCGACTACGCCGCCCTGAACCCGATCGACGACGTCAACCGGAGCCAGAGCACCAACGACGTGTACCCGACCGCGGCGAAGATCGCGATCGCGATGGCGCTCGAGGACCTGCTCGTCGAGCACATCGCGCTGAAGCGCGCGTTCGCCGACAAGGGGCACGAGTTCCACGATGTGCTGAAGGTCGGCAGGACCCAGCTGCAGGACGCCGTGCCCATGACGCTCGGGCAGGAGTTCCACGGGTTCGCGACCACGCTCGGCGAGGACGAGGAGCGCATCCGCGAGGTCCTCCCGCTGCTCCGCGAGATCAACCTCGGCGCGACCGCGATCGGCACCGGGATCACCGCCGATCCGCGCTACGCGGCGACCGTCCAGGCGCACCTCACCGACCTCCTCGGTGAGCAGTACGTCACCGCCGGCGACCTCATCGAGGCCACGAGCGACACGGGCGTGTTCATGCAGATGTCCGGGGTGCTGAAGCGCGCCGCCGTGAAGCTGTCGAAGATCTGCAACGACCTCCGGCTGCTGTCCTCGGGACCGCAGGCCGGTTTGGGCGAGATCGTGCTGCCGCCCCGGCAGGCTGGGTCCTCGATCATGCCCGGCAAGGTGAACCCCGTCATCCCCGAGGTCATGAACCAGATCGCCTTCGCGGTCGTCGGGCACGATGTGACCGTCACGATGGCGGCGGAGGCGGGGCAGCTGCAGCTGAACGCGTTCGAGCCGATCATCCTGCACTCGATCCTCACGAACGTGGCCTGGCTTGCAGCGGGCTGCCGCACCCTGCGGCTGCACTGCGTCGAGGGGATCCGTGCGAACGTCGACCGCCTCGACACGATGGTGCGCACCTCCGTCGGCGTCGTCACCGCGCTGACCCCGTTCATCGGCTACGCCGCCGCCTCGGCCCTGGCGAAGACCGCGCTGCTCACCGGTCGCGATGTCGCCGACCTCGTGGTCGAGGCGGGCTTGATGGACCGCCGGCGCGTCCGCGAGCTGACCTCACCGGAGCGGCTCACGAACTCCTCGCCGATCACCGCCTCGGTGAACGTCGTCGGACCGGAGACCGCCGCGATCGCGATCGCGAACCCCTCCGAAGCCGACCCCGTCTGAACGCGACGCGAGGGGACGCGATCAGCCGGTGACCGCGCGCTGCGCGGATCCCGACGACCGCAGCCCGGCCGCGTATCCGGGCGCCCGCCCGTAGTCGGAGAACGACCGTCGGTCCCGCGTGCTGCGGGTCTGCACGTTCGTGCGCACCCAGTCCTGCACCGCCGCCTCTCTCGAGGCGACCACGAGCGCGGTCCCGATCGCCGACGAGTCGGCGATCGCCTGATCCCGCCCCGTGGAGAGCCGCGCGGCAGCACCCCGGCCGAACGACTGCACGAAGGCGCACCGGGACAGGTGCGCGTCCCACTTCGGGATCAGCCGGTGGCGTGCGTCGGACCGCCACCACGCGCGCACGGCGAGTGCCGCCTGCACCGCGAGCGACTCCAGCAGCGGCACCCCCAGCGTGAGGTCCGAGCGGAATCCGGTGAGGACGAGCTCCACGCACGGCCTCGCGTGATGGTCGTCGGAGCACCGGTCGACGACGCGACGGTCCCGGTAGTGCGCGACGAGGCCGATCGCCTGCGCCGCCGCGATCAGCCCCACCACCACGTCGAGCGAGACGGTGCTGCGGCCCCCCGGCACCGGCACCGTGGTCCGCTCGATCGGTTCGCGCTCCGCACGTCTCGCGCCGTCCACGTCGAGCGTCAGCCGGTCGATCGCGTGCTTCGCGAGCAGCCGCTCCGCCTCCTGGCCAGCCGTGTCGCGCTCCGCCTGCGTCGCGGCCGGGTCCTCCGACACCCGCAGGAAATGCGCGATCCGTGCCTCGATGCCCATCTTGTCGGCCATCGGTCCTCCTTCTCCGTGAGCGGCACGGGCTGATCCGGTCACCACATCAGCGGCCACCGACATCCGTCCGGGCGCGGGGCCCTGAGAGGATCGAGGCATGACCGTCCGCCACGCAGTGCCGTCCGACGCCGCGGCGATCGCCGACGTCGCCGCCCGGACCTTCGCCCTCGCGTGCCCACCGAGCACGCCTCCCGAGGCGACCGCGGCGTTCATCGCGACGAGCCTGTCCGAATCGGCGTTCGCGGACTACCTCGCCGATCCTGCACGGACGCTCCTCGTGGCCGAGAGCGCGGTAGGAGCACCGTTCGACGGCTACGCGATGCTCGTGGTGGGGGAGCCCGCCGACCCCGACGTCGCGGGCGCCATCCGCATCCGGCCCACGGCGGAGCTGTCGAAGATCTACGTCCGGACGGCGTCCCACGGTCGCGGCACCGCGGCCGAGCTGATGACGCGGAGCCTCGACGCCGCGCGCAGCGCGGGTGCGGACGGCGTGTGGCTCGGCACGAACGTGGAGAACGCGCGAGCGCAGCGCTTCTACGCGAAGCACGGTTTCGTGGTCGTGGGCGCGAAGCGCTTCAAGCTGGGCGACCGGTACGAGGACGACCTCGTGTTCGAGCGCGCGCTCTGAGCGCGGTCAGCGCAGACGGAGCACCCGAGCCGACTCGCCCGCCTTCGACAGGTCCACGGTGAGCGCTCCTGCGCTCGCGTCCCAGCCGGCCGGCCACGCGGGCAGCGCGGTCGGGAACACCGTCTCGACCGTCACCTCCCGACCGGCGAGCGCCGGGAGCCGCAGCACCGTCGACGTCGCCGCGGGGTCGCGGTTCCAGGCGAAGACGAGCGTCTCCTCGTCCGTCGCGCTCGCGAGAGCGACCTGCGGGTCGTCCCAGGCGGGGAGGCCGAGCGGCCACGCGGGGAGGGCGCGCGCGTGGTGCCGGATGATCGCCGGGTAGCGCGCGACCGCCTCCTTCACGATCGCGGCCTGCCGTTCGTCGAGCCGGTCGAGGTTGCCCGACAGGTACAGGCGCCCGGACAGACCGGTCACGAGGGTGAACGCGATCTGCTCGTGCGTCCACTCGGACTGCGGGTACGCCCAGTTGCCCGCCATCTCGGGCGGCATCGCGATGGGCGCGGCGGCCGCGATGGTGGGGTAGCGCCGGTAGTCCTGCTGGTCGCTGGTGGACTGCAGGTCGAAGCGCGCGAGCGTCGCGGCGTCCATCCGCTGCGCGCCGGACGAGCAGGCCTCGAGCACCACGCCGGGATGCCGGGCGCGGAGGCGCTCCACCCACGCGAGCAGCGCCCGGGTGTGCCCGAGCAGCCCGTCGCCGGGGCTCACGGCGTCGCTGTCGGGGCCGGAGCCGGGCGTCACGTTGTAGTCCCACTTGAAGTAGCGCGCGCCGTACTCGCCGATGAGGCGATCGAAGACGCCGTCGAGGTGGTCACGGGCCGCTGCGCTGCGCAGGTCGAGGAAGTACCGGTCGTGCTCGACGATCCGGATGCCGTCCCGGCGCATGAACGCGCTGTCCGGCAGGCGGTGGGCCATGGGGGACCGCACTCCCACGACCTCCGGCTCCACCCAGAGGCCCGGCGTCATGCCGCGGTCGCGGATGATCTGCAGGAGCCCGGGAAGGCCGAGGTCGCCGAACCGGACGGTCGAGGGCTCCCAGGCGCCGACGCTCGGCCACCAGTCGCCGTCGTCGTCGTACCAGCCGGCGTCGATGCAGAACGTGCCGGCGCCGGCGGTCGCGGCGGCGTCGATGAGGGGGAGCAGCTTCTCCGTCGTCGGATCACCCATCAGGGCGTTCATGTAGTCGTTGAAGATCAGCGGCCGAGCGCTGTCCGCGTGGACGTCGAGGTGCGAGCGCCTGCGGTGCCGGGTCAGCTCCCCGACGGCCCCCGTCAGCCCGCCCTCGGCCAGGGCGACGGAGGCGGGCACGGTCGTGAACGAGGCGCCCGGCTCCAGCCGGTGCGTCCACGCGTGGTCGATGTCGGTCGGTCCGAGAAGGGCGAGCGCGAGCGCCTCGGCCGGATCGAACAGGGTGTCGAGCTCCCACCGCCACGGGCCGTTGTGCTCGACCTGCCAAGCGAGGGCACGTCCCGTCTCGCGGTTCTCGACCACCGCGACCGGCACCCACTCGCCCGACGGCCACGTGGAGTGCCCGGAGCGCGCGATCGAGCCGCGCGCGAAGTGCCCGTGCAGTGCGGCATCGATGTCCGCGAAGCCGGCGGGACCCCCGAGCGCCACGGGGGACCAGCGGCTCTCCGCGCACCATTCGCTGCGTGCGGTCCACAGGTCGAGGTCCGCCACCTCACCGAGGTGCCCGGTCAGGCCGATCAGGGTGGCGGAGGTGACCTGCTGCAGGAGGAGGGGCGTGTCGCCGCTGTTCGTGATGGCGGTGGCCACCCGGTAGGCGGCGATGCCGTCGAACCGCGTCAGCGTGGTGGCGGCGACGAGCCCCGTCCGCGCGTCCCGCTGCGTGATCGTGAGGGTCGACCCGTCCGCCTCCGCCGCCTCCCTGTGCTCGACGTACCGGAGCCGGTCGCCGACCGCGGTGCGGATCGCGCGCATGCTGCCGAGCCCCCGACCCTCGCCCACGACCAGGACCTCGACAAGCGCCGGCCGGGCGCGCTGCGTCGGCCGCCGCGGCTCCACGGCGTCGACGCCCGGTGCGATGGACACCATGACCGGGCCGTCGTCGGCTGCGGTGACCCGGAGGGGGAAGGGGCCGGAGCCCCAGGAGAAGTCGAGCACGGACTCGATTCTTCCGACTCGCGCGCGCCAGGATGGACCGGTGTCGGATCCCGCCTGGTTCACCTCCGCCGTCGTCTACCAGATCTACCCGCGCAGCTTCGCGGATTCGGACGGGGACGGCGTCGGCGACCTCGGCGGGATCCTCGAGCACGTCGACCACCTCGCCGAGCTCGGCGTCGACGTCGTGTGGCTGTCCCCGATCTACCGGTCGCCGCAGGCCGACAACGGCTACGACATCAGCGACTACGAGGACGTCGACCCGCTGTTCGGCTCGCTGGAGCAGCTCGATGAGCTGATCGCGGCGCTGCACGCCCGCGGGATCAAGCTGCTCATGGACCTCGTCGTGAACCACACGTCCGACGAGCACCCGTGGTTCGTCGAGTCCGCCTCCGGCCGGGACAGCGCGAAGCGCGACTGGTACATCTGGAAGGACCCGCGCGAGCCCTCGAGCGCCTCGGGGGAGCCCGGCGAGGAGCCGAACAACTGGGGGTCGTTCTTCTCCGGCTCCGCATGGCAGTGGGACGAGACGAGCGGCCAGTACTACCTGCACCTGTTCGATCGGAAGCAGCCGGACCTGAACTGGGAGCACGAGGACGTCCGCGAGGCGGTCTACGCGATGATGCGCCGCTGGCTCGACCGCGGGGTCGACGGCTTCCGGATGGACGTCATCAACTTCATCTCGAAGGAGCAGTCGTTCGCGGACGCGCCTCCGGTCGCCGGCCAGCGCTACGTCAACGCCTTCACCCTGTTCGCGAACGGTCCCCGGATCCACGAGTACCTCGCCGAGATGCACGAGCGCGTCTTCGCGGACCGTGATGGCGCGTTCCTCACCGTCGGCGAGATGCCGGGCGTGACGCCGGAGGAGGCGATCCTCTACACGGATCCCGCTCGTGGCGAGGTGGACATGGTGTTCCAGTTCGAGCACGTCTCCATCGATCAGGGGCCCGGGAGCAAGTGGGACTCCATCGGCTTGGACCGGCTCGCCCTCAAGCGGTCGCTGCACCGGTGGCAGACGGCGCTGGCCCGGACGGGCTGGAACAGCCTGTACTGGGACAACCACGATCAGCCGCGGGCCGTCTCCCGGTTCGGTGACGACGATCCCTCCTACTGGGAGCAGTCCGCGAAAGCGCTCGCCACGATCCTGCACGGCATGCGGGGCACGCCGTACGTCTATCAGGGCGAGGAGCTCGGGATGACGAACTACCCGTTCCGCTCCGCGAGCGAGCATCGGGACGTGGAGGCGGTCAACCACTGGAAGCGCGTGCTCGAGGAGGGGCTGGACCAGGAGGCGGCGCTCACCGGCATGGCCGCGGTCGGCCGCGACAACGCCCGCACCCCGGTGCAGTGGGACGCGTCCCCGACGGCGGGGTTCACGACCGGTGAGCCCTGGCTGCCCGTGAACCCGAACCGGTCCTGGTTGAACGCGGCGGCGCAGGTCGGCACGGACGGCAGCGTGTTCGAGCACTACCGGGCGCTCGTCGCGCTGCGGCACGAGCACCCGGTGTTCGCCGCCGGCGACTTCACCGGCCTCCTGGAGAACGACTCGGAGTTGTGGGCGTACGTGCGCACGCTGGACCGCCAGCGGATGCTCGTCGTCGCGAACTGCAGCCGACGGCCGCGCGAGCTCGAGCTCGGTGACGGATGGGCGGGCGCACGCCTGCTGCTGGGCTCCGTGCCGGACCGTGCCGAGGTCCTGGCCCCGGGCAGCATCACCCTGGCGGGCTGGGAGAGCCGGATCTACCTCCTCGTCTGACGAACTGCGTGTGCATTTCGAAGGGGTTTCTGGCGCCGGAGGCGCGCAGAAACCCCTTCGAAATG
>JABBOB010000071.1 GCA_019352055.1 Acidobacteriota bacterium | reverse complement strand
ATCTACACGACGCTCGACCTGAGCCTGCAGAAGAAGGCCCAGTCGGCCGTGGACTACTACGTCCCGCAGAAGCCCACCGGCGTCGCCGACGTCGGTGCGTCGGCCGTCTCGATGCAGGTGGGCACCGGGCGCGTCCTGACGATGGTCCAGAACAAGACCTACGCACCGACCGGCGCGAAGGAGCGGACGCAGTACTCGGCTGTGAACTACAGCGTCAACCAGACGCTCGGTGCCGGCGCGGGCTTCCAGCCCGGATCCACGGCCAAGGCGTACACGATCATCGGCTGGCTGAAGTCCGGCCACACGGTCAACCAGAAGGTCAACGGCAACGCGCGGGTGATCCCGCAGTCCAACTTCTCCTCCAGCTGCGGCGGTGTCGGGGGTGCACCGTGGGACCTGCACAACGACGAGAACGAGAAGGGGAGCTTCCCGGTCCAGTACGGCACCGCGCGGTCGATCAACGGCGTCTTCGCCTCGATGGCGGAGGAGCAGGACCTCTGCGAGCTGGGGGACATCGCCGATTCGATGGGTGTCAAGGACGGCCTGACCGGGGGGAAGATCCAGATCCAGCCCACGATGGCGATCGGCGCAGCCAGCACCGTCGCCCCGCTCGACAACGCCGTGGGGTACGCGACGATCGCGAACCAGGGCGTCCGCTGCGACGCGATCGGCATCGACCGGGTGATCGACAGCACCGGCAAGAGCATCCCGGTGCCCGCCGCGAACTGCCGTCGCGTCCAGGACCAGCAGCTGATCATCGCCGCGGGCTACGACCTGCGCAATCCGCTGGGCCCCAACGGCACCATGGGCAGCGACAACCTCGGTGACGGCATCTACATGTTCGGCAAGACGGGGACGACCGACTTCGCCAAGGACACCTGGACGATGGGCTCCACCACGAAGGTCACCACGGCGGTGTGGATCGGCAACGTCACGGGCAACGTCAACCTCCGCTCGCAGTACGCCCCGAACGGCTGCAACGCCGGCCACACGTACGACGTCATGCGGCATTGCGTCTACCAGGCGATCATGCGGCCGGCCGACGCGGAGTACGGCGGCGCACGGTCCTGGCCGACGCCGCTCCAGCAGTACCTGACCGGCGGCAAGGCCATCGCGCACAAGGACGCCCAGCCGCAGCAGGCCGCGGCGAAGCCGGCTCAGCCGAGCACGCCCACCGCACCCGGCGGCGGCAACAGCGGGAACGGCGGGAAGCCGACCACCGGTGCCACGCACGGCGGCGGGAACGGCAAGAAGGGCGGGGCGCCGGTCAAGGGCTGACGTGCCCTCCCACCCGAATCGGCCGGGTCGACCGAACCGCGGGGATGAACCGGACCGTGGGAGCCCTGCTCGGGCAGGTGGACGCGGACGTGGACCGGTTCGAGGTGGTCTCGTCGGACGCATCCGGGCGGCAAACGACCCGGCGGACTCATCCCGCCCATCGACCTCGCCGGCTGAACCCGCCGCCGGCGATCAGGGGTGCAGCTGCACCCAGACCGCGACCTCGTCGCCGAGCTCGAGCTGGTTCGCGCGGCGCACGCCCTTCTTGATCGGCAGCACGTACTGGCCGTCCGCGTTCTGCGGGAACACCGACGTCCACCACTGCTGGGTTCCGACCCGCGCATGCGCTCGCACCGCGCCGAAGCCCCGCGGCAGATCGCCCGCGAGGCCGCGGATCTCCTCGGCGGCATCGGCCGGCAGCGAGACGAACGTCCAGAACTCGCGCCGGGCCTCCCACCGCCAGAGCGGGGCGGTGAACTCAAGCGTGAGGTCGTCCTGCAGCACCGTCACGGGCTCTCAGCGTAGCCACCGCTGTCGCGCGATCCCGATGTGGAGGGAGGATGCTGTGGGGATGCGGACAGAGGTGTCGATCGGCGTACCGGGTGCGCTCGGGCCGGACGCGGTGCGGGTGCTCGCGCCCCGGATCGAGAGGGCGGGCTTCACCGGCCTGTGGCTCAACGACACCCCGCAGGGCGACTCGCTCGCCGGGCTCGCGGCGGCCGCCGAGGTCACCACGCATCTCCGCCTCGCGACCGGGGTGGTCCCCATCGACCGGAAGCCCGCCCCCGCCCTCCTTGCGGACCTCCGGAGGACCGGGGTCCCGGAGGCGCGGCTGACGCTGGGCATCGGTTCCGGGCAGCTGCGGCGCGGCGCCGTCGACGCGGTCGCGAAGGAGCTGCTGACGTTGCGCGGCGGCACGGGTGCGGCCGTCGTCGTCGGCGCGCTGGGGCCGCGGATGCGCCGACTCGCGGCCGAGCATGCCGACGGCGCGCTGCTGAGCTGGCTGACGCCCGAGGTCGCCGCGACCCAGGCGCAGGAGCTGCGTGAAGCGGGTCGCCAGGCGCAGGGCGAGCGGCCGCGCGTCGCCCTCTACGCGCGGACGATCGTCGACGAGGCATCCCGACCCGTGCTCGAGCGGGAGGCCGCACAGTACGCGTCCTACCCCGCGTACAGCGCGAACTTCGAACGCCTCGGCATCGCGGCGATGGACACCACGCTCCCGCTCTCCGGTGGCGACCTGGCGAGCGGAGTGGCCGCCTACGGCGACGTCGACGAGCTGGTGCTCCGGGCGATCACGCCGACCGGCTCGCTCGACGACCTGCTGACCTTCGTCGACCGGGCGGGCGCACTGCTCGCCTGATCCCGGGAACAGGAGGGGCCCGGACCTCCCGGTCCGGGCCCCTCCTGTCGTTCTGCCTCGCGTCAGGCCGCCACGGGCAGCGCCGCGGGGAGGAGGGACGCGGTGAGCGCCCCGCCGTCGACCGCCACCCGGACGACGTCCCCGGCGACGGGCTCGGCCGTCACCAGCTGATCCGCGATCCGGTCCTCGACCTCGCGCTGGATCAGCCGCCGCAGCGGGCGCGCGCCGTACTCCGGCTCGTACCCGTGCTGGGCGATCCAGGCCACCGCCTCCTCCGTCACGTCGAGCGCCACGGAGCGGGTGGCCAGCCGCGCCGCCGTGGCGGTGAGCAGCAGGCGGACGATCTCGTGGATCTGGCCGCGCTCGAGCTTGCGGAACAGCACGACCTCGTCGATCCGGTTCAGGAACTCGGGTCGCATCGCCTCCCGCAGCTTGCCCATCACGCGGTCGCGGAGGGCCTTGTCGGAGCCGAAGCCCGACCCCTCCTCCGACTGCTGGACGAAGCCCAGCGCGCCGCTTCTCGAGGCGAGGAACTCGCTGCCGATGTTCGACGTCATGATCAGCACGGTGTTGCGGAAGTCGACCGTGCGGCCCTGGCCGTCGGTCAGACGACCGTCGTCGAGCACCTGCAGCAGCAGGTTGAACACGTCCGGATGCGCCTTCTCGATCTCGTCCAGCAGGATCACCGAGTACGGGTTCCGGCGCACGCACTCGGTCAGCTGACCGGCCTCGTCGTAGCCGACGTATCCCGGAGGGGCGCCGATCAGGCGGCTGACGGTGTGCCGTTCGCCGAACTCGCTCATGTCGAACCGCTGCATGGCGCTCTCGTCGCCGAACAGGCTCGCCGCGAGCGCCTTCGCCAGCTCGGTCTTGCCGACACCGGTCGGGCCGAGGAACAGGAAGCTGCCCACCGGCCGGTTCGGGTCGCCCATCCCGGTCCGGCTGCGCCGGACGGCCTTCGCGATCGCGGCGACCGCCGGCTCCTGGCCGATGACGCGCTCGTGCAGCTCGGTCTCCAGCTTCGCGAGCCGGGACCGGTCCGCCTCCGTCAGCCGGGCCGCCGGGATGCCGGTCATCCGCGAGACGACACCGGCGATCTCCGCCTCGTCCACGACGGCGTCCTCCCCGGGGACGGCGACGGCGCCGCGCACCCGAGTCTGGTCCGCCTCGATCTCGTCGCGGAGGCGTGAGGCCTCCTCGTACCGCTCCTCCGCGACCGCACGGACCTTGTCGGCCTCCAGCTCCGCGATCCGCGCCTCGAGCGCGGGCACGTCGACGCGCACGCCGAGCGCCAGACGACGGCGGGCCCCGGCCTGGTCGATCAGGTCGATCGCCTTGTCGGGCAGGAACCGGTCGGTCACGTAGCGGTGCGAGAGCTCGACCGCGGCGCGCACCGCGTCCTCGGTGAAGCGCACGCCGTGGTGCTCCTCGTAGCGGGGCTTGAGGCCCTCCAGGATGCGGACGGCGTCCTCAACGGAGGGTTCGCCGACGGTCACGGGCTGGAAGCGGCGCTCGAGCGCGGCATCCTTCTCGATGCGGCGGTACTCCTTCAGCGTCGTCGCGCCGATGAGGTGCAGGTCGCCGCGCGCCAGGCGCGGCTTCAGCACGTTGCTCGCGTCCATGCCGCCCTCGCCGCCGGATCCGGCGCCGACCACGGTGTGCAGCTCGTCCAGGAAGACGAGCAGCTCGTCCTTGTGCTCGACGATCTCGGCGACCACCTTGGTGATGCGCTCCTCGAAGTCGCCGCGGAACCGGGTCCCCGCGACCATGCCGGCCAGGTCGAGCGACACCACGCGCTTGCCGCGCAGCGCCTCCGGGACATCGCCGTCCGCGATGCGCTGGGCGAGGCCCTCGACGATGGCCGTCTTGCCGACGCCGGGCTCGCCGATCAGCACGGGGTTGTTCTTCGTCCGGCGCAGCAGGATCTCGACGGTCTGCTCGATCTCGAGCGCACGGCCGATCACCGGGTCGAGTCCGCCGGCGGCGGCCTTCTCGGTGAGGTCGAGCGCGTACTTGTCGAGCGTCGGGGTCCCGGTGTCCGACTCGGCCACCGCACGCGCCTCCGCAGCGTGCTGGGCGATCGACTGGAGCGAGTCCGGCGTCACCCCGAAGGCGCCCAGCAGCTGCCCCGGCGTGCCCTGCTGGTTCGCGACGAAGGCGAAGAACAGGTGCTCGGGGTCGACGTAGGTGGAGCCGGAGGCGCGCGCGACCTGCGCCGCCTCGAGCAACGAGCGCTGCCCCGCGCCGGTCAGCGTGGGCGCGCCCTCGCCGTTCGCGATGGGGGAACCGGCGGGCATCCGCTGCTCGATCGCGCGGACGAGACCGTCGACATCGATGCCGGCAGCGCGGAGCGTCCGCTCGCCCTCCTCCGTCGTCACCAGGCCGCGCAGCAGGTGCAGCGAGTCGACCTCGGCGTGGCCGTGCTCGAGCGCGTAGCGCACCGCGCCCGCCACGAGCTCGTGGGTCCGCTTGCTGAGCAGGCGGGAGATGTCGATCGGTCGGCCCTGCGACGAGCGCTGGCCGGCGAGCATGCGGCTGAGGAACTCGTCGAACGAGCCGTCCTGGCCGGTACCGGAGTAGTTGGGCAAAGGATCCTCCTGATGGAACTTGAGCCGCTTCGACTCAAGTCAACGCTGCAGGGTCGGGGGCATTCCCGGTCCGTGCGGTTTCTTCCGCGGATCGGGCCGGAAGTCCCTTCACAACATTCACGAACAGGTGAACGATGGGGCCATGGAGACCGTGGTCCGGGTCGAGGGCCTGGTGAAGACGTTCGGGCGCACCCGCGCTCTGGACGGGCTGGACCTCGAGGTCGCGGCGGGGGAGGTGCACGGGTTCCTCGGGCCGAACGGCGCCGGAAAGTCGACGACCATCCGCGTCCTGCTGGGCATGCTCCGCGCCTCCGGCACCGCCACCGTGTTCGGCAAGGACGCGTGGCGCGACGCGGTCGCGATCCACCGTCAGGTCGCATCGGTACCCGGCGATGTGACGCTGTGGCCGAACCTCTCGGGCGGTGAGACGATCGACCTGCTCACCCGGTTGCGCGGGGGAGCGGACCCGGCGCTCCGGAGGCGCCTGCTCGACGACTTCCGGCTCGATCCCCGGGTGAAGGCGCGCGCCTACTCGAAGGGGAACCGCCAGAAGGTCGCGCTCGTCGCGGCTTTCGCGCGCCGCGCCGACCTGTACGTGCTGGACGAGCCCACGAGCGGTCTCGACCCGGTGATGGAGGAGGTGTTCCGCGCGGAGGTGCGACGGGTCCGCGACGACGGCGCCGCCGTGCTGCTGTCGAGCCACATCCTCGACGAGGTCCAGCAGCTCGGCGACCGGGTCACGATCGTCCGTGCGGGTCGGTCCGTCGAGACCGGAACGCTCGCCGAGCTGCGCCGACTGACGCGCACGCGCTTCCGGATCGCCGCCGACCTCGCGCCGGACCGGCTCGAGCGCATCGAGGGCGTGCACGACATCGTGTCCGATGACGGCCACCTGACCTTCGACGTCGACGGAGCGGCGATCCCGGCCGTGATCGCGGCGCTCGACGGCGCGCGCGTCACCGCGATCACCGCTGAGCCCCCGTCGCTCGAGGAGCTCTTCCTCCGCCAGTACGGAGCGGCCCGATGATGCGCCTCCTCGCCCTCCAGGCCCGCCGCGACCGACTCACCCTCGCGATCTGGGTCGTCGGCCTGGCGGTGCTGCTGCTCGTGACCGTGCAGGCCGCGCACGCGGAGTACGGATCGGCCGCCGACCGCCGCACGGTGCTGCTCGTCGCACTCGCGACCCCCGTGCTGCTCGCATTCCGAGGGATCGTGGACGGCGGCTCGTTCGGATCCGCCGTCTTCTTCCAGACCTACACCTGGATGGCCGTCGCCGTCGCACTCATGAACACGTTCCTCGCCGTCCGGCACGGGAGGGGGGACGAGACCGCCGGGCGTCGCGAGCTCGTCGACGCGACGCCCCACGGTCGCCTCGCCGCGCCCGTCGCGAGCGTGCTCCTGGCGGTGATCGCCGACGCCGCGTTCCTCCTGCTCGCCACGGTGCTGCTGGTCGCGGGCGGCATGCCGCTCGCCGGATCCATCCTGCTTTCCGGCGGGCTCGCCCTGACCGGCATCGGCTTCTTCGGCGTCGGTCTGCTCGCGAGCGAGGCGATGCCGAGCTCGCGCGCCGCGAACGGGGTCGCCGTCGTCGTCGCGCTGCTCGCCTACGTGCTCCGTGCCGCCGGCGACGCGCTCGGCACGGCGGACGGCCGGACCCTGACCCTCGACCCCGCCCCGGTCAGCGCGCTCAGCCCGATCGGGTGGGGCGAGCGACTCCTTCCGTACACGCGCCCGACGGGATGGCCGATCGCCGCCCTCGTGGTGTTCGCGATCGTCACCGTCGGCGCCGCCCTGTCGGTGCACGCCCACCGGGAGTCGGGCGCGAGCCTGCTCAGGGACCGGGTGGGGCGCCCCGCCGGCGGAATCGGCTCGCCGCTCGGGCTCGCCTGGCGACTCCAGCGGCCGAGCGTGTTCGCCTGGGCGCTCGGCGCGGGGGTGCTGTCCGCGGTCACCCCGAACCTCGTCACGGCAGCGTCCCGGTTCGACCTCCGGGACGTGACCATCCGCCGGGTCGTGGCGAGCCTCGGCCACAGCCGTGCCGGACTGGAGACGCAGTTCACGGCCGGGATCCTCGTGCTCATCGGGATGCTGGCCGCCGCGGCCGGCGTGCAGGCCGTCCTCCGCGCGCGGGAGGAGCAGGTGTCCGGCCGGGCCGAGGTCGTGCTCTCGGGTGCGGTGTCCCGGGCCGGCTTCCTCGGATCATGGGTCGCGGCGGCGGTCGGGACGGTCGCGGCCGTGCTGCTCGCCTCGGCAGCGGCGATCTCGGTCGGCTCCCTCGTGCAGGGGCAGGCGCGACAGATCGGGGTCCGGGTCCTGCAGATGCTGGTGCAGGCGCCGTCCGCGCTCGCCCTCACGGCGGTCGCCGCGCTGCTGGTCGCGCTGCTGCCGCGCGCGGCGGTCGTCGGATCCTGGGTCCTGTTCGCCGCGGCAGGGCTCGTCGGCCTGTTCGGCGGCGTGCTGGACCTGCCTGCTGGCCTGATCCGGTACTCGCCGGTCGGTTCGGTACCGGCGCTGCCGACCAGCGACTGGGGGCCGACCTGGGCGGTCGGTGCTGCCGCGGTGGTGCTCCTGGCGCTCGCGGGGGTCGCGATCCGCAGGAGTCAGTTCGCATGACGGGGGAGGCGCTCGCCCGCGGCATCGCGACTGAGCTCGCGAACGAAGGGTTCCCTCGTGTCCCGGCGCAGATCCTCCTGCGGCTGATGGTCGAACCGGACGGCGCCATGACCGCGGCCGCACTGAGCGCATCGCTCGAGCTCAGCCCGGCCGCGGTGTCGGGCGGGATCCGCTACCTCGGGGTGCTGGGCTTCGTCCGGATCGACGTGCTGCCCGGCACACGCAGGCACGTGTACTCCCTCCCGGTGCTGCCCTGGTACGCCTCCACCCTCATCCAGGACCGCTCCGGTCCGCTCCGAACGCTGATCGAGGCCGGGCTCGGCGACCTGGAACCGGGCGCGGCGCACGACCGGCTTGCGGAGATGGCGGACTTCTTCCGGTTCCTGCAGACCGAGCTGCCGAGGCTCTGGGACCGCTGGCAGCAGTCGCGACCCTGAGCGGTCTCCCGGAGACGCGCAGCGGGATCGCACCCGATCGGCCAGTCGCGCCGCGCCGGACCCTCGATCGGGGGAGGATCGCACCCAGAGGTCACGGTCGGGGCACGAACGCGCCCGGACCCGTGCGCCGCCGCAGTCGTCGATGAGAGCGTAGGGACGTGGACAGCAACCGATCGCACGACCCGCGCCGGGTGCCGGCCGCGAACTGGGCCGCGTCGTATCCGTACGCCACGGACCAGCCGCCCCGGCAGCAGGGGCCGCGCCAGGCCTCGATCCCGCAGCCGACCCCCGTCGGGCAGCAGGCGACCTACCCCTACGACCGCCGCCCGCAGCAGCCGCCGCGCTACGAGCCGCCCACCGCGCCGCGCGCAGCACAGAAGTCGTCCACGCGACGCCGTCTGCTCGGTGTGCTGGCGTTCCTCGTGCTCACCGCGCTCAGCCTGCCCCTGCACGTCGCCGCGATCTTCTTCATCTACGTGGAGTTCGAGAGCCCGGGCGACCCGCTGACGGCCGTGCTGCTGATCGGTGCCGCATTCATCGGCTCGTTCGCGGCGCTGTTCGTGACCGGTCTGCTGTCCCAGCGGATCGGCGCCTTCCCTGGCCTGTGGCGCGCCCGGGTGACCTTCGCGGCGCTGTCCGGCGTGATCGCGCTGGCGATCGCGTACCTCGGCGCGACGAAGCTCCTCTAACGATCGGCGAGCAGGACCGCGGGCACCGCGGTCGCTGTGGCGACGGCGAACACCGACGGCCAAGCGCCGAGGCGCTTCGCCAGGGGGTGGGAAGCGCCGAACGCGCCGAGGTAGGCGAGCACCACCGCGGTGGCGCGCAGCGGGCCACCCCGGCGGGCGACGAGCACGAACACCGCCGCTCCGACGGCGCCGAGCACCCCGCCTCCGGCGGCGCGGACCCCGGAGGCCCGGGCGACCCCGAACCCGCCGAGCAGCCCGGCGGAGGTGAGCAGAGGGACGATGAGGCGGTTCACCTGCCCGATTCTCTCAGGCGGCGCTGCCCGAGATGTTCACGAGCCAGGACACGCCGAACCGGTCCTGCAGCATCCCGAAGCTGTCGCCCCAGGGCGCCTTCTCGAGGGGCTGGCTCACGGTCGCGCCGTCCGAGAGTGCGGTGAACCAGTCCGTCAGGACCGCTTCGTCGTCACCGGACAGCGAGACGGAGAACGTGTTCTCGCCGCGCGTGTAGCCCATGTGGCTCGGCACGTCCGAGCCCATCACGAGGGGTCGCCCGTCGACGTCGAGCTGTCCGTGCATGACGAGGTCCTCCTCGCCCTCGCCGACCGGCATGCCGAAGTCCTTGAAGGTGCTGAGGCTGAGCTCGCCGCCGAACACCGAACGGTAGAAGGTGAGGGCATCGCGAGCGGTGCCGCGGAAGTTCAGGTAGGTGCTGACGTTCGCGCTCATGGCCATCACCTTGGCAGCGCGGGGGCACGGCGTCGAGGGGGTCGTGGTCGCCTGCACGGCGGTCGTGCACCATCGGAGTTCGCGGAGGTGCGGCGTGCCACCCTGTGCGAGTGCACAGCCGCACCGCGTGCCCCGGATGCGGTCTCATACTGCCCGGACCGACCGTCGGTGCGGACGCCCGGCTGCATGCGACGCCGGCCTGCGAGGCCGTGCTGCACGAGGTGCTCGGCTTCGAGTTCCAGCACCCCGTGATGCTGCGGTACCACCAGCTCACCGTCGACGCGTACGGCGCCCAGCACGCGGGCGGCCAGGCGCCGGGGATCCGGGTCGCCTACAGCCTCGCGGGCCTCTGGCTCGCGCTCGAGCACGACTTCACGGCGGAGGACGTCCGCGCGGTGCACCGCAGGATGGGGCACCCCACCTCGACCTGGCCCGCGTTCGAACCGCCCGTCCCGCCGCAGCAGTGGCTCACGGTCCTCGACGTCGCCGATGCCGGGGTCCGTCAGCACTCGGACGGCGGCCACGCGCGAGCGGCGAACCGATGGGCCGAGAGCGTGTGGGACGCCTGGCTCGAAGGGTCGCCGGGCGTCGACGACGCTGTCGAGGCGCTGCTGCGGTCGATCTTCCTCGACGTGGGCCACCACGAGGGCCTGCACGGCACGATCGGGCCCGCCGCGGCCGTGCACCGGCTGGTGGGGCTCCTCGAGGCCTGACCTCAGCGCCGGTGCTCCACGGCCTCGTCCATGAACGCGATGTCGCTGATGTCCTCGAGGGAGGCCCGCTCGGCGCGCACGCCGAAGACGAGCGCGATGACGCCGCCGACCAGCATCATCGCGGCGCCGAAGTAGTACCCGCCCGCCAGCGGGCCGCGGGAGCTCCCCGAGCCGATCAGCAGGCCGAAGATCGACGGGGCGATGGCGCCGACGATCTGGCCGATCGAGAAGAAGTAGGAGATCGCCTGACCCCGGAGCTGCAGCGGGAACGTCTCGCTCACCGTGAGGTAGGCGGAGGACGCCCCCGCCGACGCGAAGAAGAAGCAGATGCACCAGAGGACCGTCTGCGTCACCGCAGTGAGCACTCCGGCGGCGAACAGCCCGCCCGAGACGGCGAGCACGATCGCGGCGATCGCGTAGGTGCCGAAGATCATCTGCTTGCGGCCGACCGTGTCGAACAGGGGCCCGAGCAGGAGCGGCCCGGCGAGGTTGCCGATCGCGAAGGGGATGAAGAAGAGGGGGATCTGCCCCTCCGGCACCTTGTAGAAGGTCGTCAGCACGATCGCGTAGGTGAAGAAGATCGCGTTGTAGAGGAAGGACTGGGTCACCATCATCGCGAACGCGACGAGCGTGCGCTTGGGGTACCGCCGGAACAGGGTGTGCGCGACGACGCGGAACGGCACCCGGTCGTGGATCGGGATCTCGATGGCCTTGTCGTCGGGCACCGGATCGAGGTCCGAGCCCGCCTCCTCCGCCACCTCGCGCTCGATCCGGGCGACGTTCGCCTCCGCCTCGTCCTCGTGGCCGTGCGTGATCTGCCAGCGGGGGCTCTCCGGCACGTGCCGGCGCAGGAAGATGATGATGAGGCCGAGGACCGGGCCGATGAAGAAGCCGATCCGCCAGCCCCAGCCCGACGAGGCGAGGGAGGGCTGGTTCAGCAGGAAGAGGTAGGCCAGCGACCCGATCAGCGCGCCGCCCCAGTAGGTGCCGTTGATGGCGATGTCGATCCGGCCCCGGAACCGGGACGGGATGATCTCGTCGATCG
>JABBOB010000016.1:20319-48017 GCA_019352055.1 Acidobacteriota bacterium | reverse complement strand
CCTGCGCCGGATCGGCAGCCGCGCGAAGAGGATCTCCGGCTCGATCCAGCGGTGCACCCGACGCTCGAGGAGGCCCGGCGGCGACCCGTCATCCACGAGGCCGCCCTGGCAGGAGCGCCCGGTGTGGAGCGCGCCGGGCGTACCCTCGGGGTCCCCGTGACCCCAGACCCCGGTTCGGCGCGGCCGCGCGACCCGGGAGAGGAGTTCGCGGTGAACGATCATCGGATCCATCGGGCGCAGCAGTGCCCCCGTCCCGGGTGCGACGGGTGGGCGCTGCTCGCGACGCCCGAGCAGGTGGCCGACGAGCGCGAGCCGCTCTGGCGCTGGGGTGCCGGCCACGAGGGCCCTCGGTTCCTGCTCGAGACGGCCGCGGGCGACATCGCCTGGTCGGACCGGTCGCCGAGCGCGACCTCCGGGATCGTCGACCTGCGCTGAAGCAGCCGGGGCGCGGTGGACGAGCCGCGGGACGACGCCGACGTCGGCGGCGTCCTGACCGCTCCTGCATCGAGTGGGAAACTGTCGCGACACGTGGCGAAAGTGTCCGACGAACGAAGGAGTCCGTGTGATCGAGGCCGAGGCGGCGTTCGCGACCTACCCGAGCCTGAAGGGACGGACGGCCTTCGTGAGCGGCGGCGCGTCGGGGCTGGGCGCCGAGTTCGTGGAGCAGCTGGCGAGGCAGGGCATGGCCGTCGGCTTCGTCGACGTCGATGAGACCCGCGGCCGTGCGCTGGAGCGGCGGCTCGCCGACGGTGGCGCGGCCGTGCGGTTCGTCCCGTGCGACGTGCGGGACGTGCCCGCGCTGCAGGCCGCGATCGCCGAGGTGGCCGGGATGCTGGGCACGATCCGCCTGCTCGTGAACAACGCGGCGAACGACCATCGGGACCGGGTGTCCGATATGGACGTGGCGCTCTGGGACGACCGGATCGCCGTGAACGTGCGTCACCACTTCTTCGCAGCGCAAGCGGTCGCGCCGGGCATGCGCGACGCCGGTGGCGGATCGATCGTGAACCTCGGGTCGATCAGCGCCCACATCGACCTGATGGACCTGCCGGGCTACATCACCGCGAAGGCGGGTGTGGAAGGGCTGACCCGCACCCTCGCCCGCGAGTACGGGCCATGGGCGGTCCGGGTCAACTGCATCATCCCGGGCTGGATCATGACGGAGAAGCAGCTCGCGGAGTGGGTGACGCCGGAGGCGGAGGCATCGATCGCCCGCAACCAGTGCGTGCCCCAGAAGCTGTATCCCGACGACGTCGCCCGCATGCTGCTGTGGTTGGCTGCCGACGACTCCCGCTCCTGCACCGCGCAGCAGTGGGTCGTGGACGGAGGCTGGCTGTGACTCGCGCGATGCGGGTGACCGGACGCTGCACCTTCCACGGCGAGGGCGTGTACTGGGACGAGCCGAGGCAGCGGCTGCTGCTCGTCGACATGCTCGCCGGCGCCGTGGTGGAGCTGGGGCCCGACCTGGTTCCGCTCCGACACGAGTACGGCGGGATCGCCGCGGTGATCCGGAGGCGCGCGGCGGGCGGGTACGTGCTCGCGGTCGAGCGCGGGTTCCGGTTCCTCGACGAGGACCTCGTGCCCACCGGCGAGACGGTGGAGGTCTTCGACGACCCGTCGATCCGGATGAACGAGGGCGGCTGCGACCCGCAGGGACGGCTCCACGTCGGCACGATGGCCTACGACACCGCGACGGGCCGCGGCGCGGTCTACCGGATGGGCCCGGACCGGTCCGTGGCCCCGGTGCTGAACGGGGTCACGATCTCGAACGGCCTGCAGTGGTCGGCGGACGGCGGCACGGCGTTCTACGTCGACACCCCGACCGACCACGTGTGGCGGTTCCGCTACGACCCGACGGACGGCACCTTCCACGACCGGGAGCCGTTCATCGACCTGTCGGACGTCGTCGGCCATCCGGACGGGATGACCATCGACGAGGAGGGCGGGCTGTGGGTCGCGATGTACGGCGGGTGGGCCGTGCGACGGTTCGACGGGGCGGGCGTGCTCTCCGACGTGGTGGAGCTGCCGACGCGCGACGTCACCTGTGCGACGTTCGGCGGCGCCGAGCGCTCCACGCTGTTCATCACGACTTCGCGGGACGGCTGGGGCGAGGAGCACGCGGAGCCGGAGGCCGGTTCGGTGTTCGCGTTCGAGACCGACGTCCGCGGCGCCCGGCAGCACCCCTACGCCGGCTGACCTCCCGGACGCGGGCGTGCTCCGTCGTTCCGGGTGCGAAGTCGCCCGGAACGACGGAAGCCGCCCGGAACGGGGACTACGGGTGCTGGATGCCGTCGATCCGCTGCGGGACGCGCCACGGGTTCCCGTCCTGCAGGGGCTCCGGCAGCAGCGGCTCGGGCAGACCCTGGAAGGCGACGGGCCGGAGGAAGCGCTCGATCGCCGCCGTTCCGACACTCGTCGTGCCGACCGCCGTCGTCGCGGGGTACGGGCCACCGTGCTGCTGGGCGTAGGACACCGTCACACCGGTCGGCCAGCCGCCCCACAGCACCCGGCCGGCGCGCTCGGACAGCACCGCGAGCAGCGCAGGCGCGATCGCGTCGTCCGGCTCGCCCTGCACGGTCGCGGTCAGCTGACCCTCGAGGGCGCGGGCCGCATCGAGCAGCTCCGCCTCGTCCGAGTACTCGACCACGAGGGCGGCAGGACCGAACACCTCCGCGGTCAGCGGGCGCGGGTCGGCCAGCACCTCGGCCGCGCTGGTGCGGAGGAGGGTCGGTGCCGGCGCCGCGTCCGGATCGACGGAGCCGGCGAGCACCTCCACGACCTCGTGCGCGGCGAGCGAGCGGAGCGCCTGCTCGTACCCGCCTCGGATGCGGTCGTTCAGCATCGGGGCGCCGGCGACGGAGCGCAGGTGGTCGGCGACGAGGCCCGGGATCGCGGAGTCGGCCGGCACGAACAGCAGTCCCGGCTTGGTGCAGAACTGTCCGACGCCCAAGGTCATCGATGCCGCGAACCCCTGCGCGATCTCCGGCGCGCGTGCACTCGCCGCGGCGGAGGTCACGAACGCCGGGTTCACGCTGCCGAGCTCGCCGTAGAAGGGGACGGGCGTCTCGCGAGCGCTCGCCAGGTCGAAGAGCGCCCGCCCGCCGCGCAGCGAACCGGTGAAGGCCCCAGCGGCGATCCGCGGGTCCGTGATCAGTGCGCGGCCGGTCTCCTGCCCCTCGACGAGTGCGAAGACGCCCGTCGGTGCACCGGCGCCCTCGAGCGCGGCGACGAGCACCTCGGCGGTCGCCTCCGCGAGGCGGGGGTGCCCCGGGTGCGCGACGAGCACGACCGGGCAGCCGGCCGCGAGCGCGGACGCGGTGTCGCCGCCCGCGACGCTGAACGCGAACGGGAAGTTGCTCGCCGCCCAGACCGCGACCGGCCCGAGCGGGACGAGCATGCGGCGCAGGTCCGGCCGGGGCCCCATGCCCCAGCCGGGATCCGCATGGTCGATCGTCGCGTGGAGGTAGGCGCCCACCTCGATCTCGTCCGCGAACAGCCGCAGCTGGAACGTCGTCCGCTTCAGCTCACCGGTCAGGCGGGGCAGCGGAAGGTGGGACTCCTCCTCCGCGAGCGGGAGGAGGCGATCCGCGTCGGCGTCGAGGGCGTCTGCCGCCGCCCGGAGGTGCCCGGAGCGCTCGGCGGCCGTGCGGTCGCGCAGGGCGGTCGCGGCGGCGACCGCCGCGTCCAGCACGCGGTCCAGCTGCTCCGGCGTCGTGTCGGTCATCGGTTCCTCCCCCTCGGCCCGGTGCGCAGGTCGGTGCCGACCACCCGCACGGGGTTCTCCAGCGTGCCGACCCCGTCGATGAGCACCCTGACGAGGTCGCCCTCGGCGAGCGAGAACGACTCCGGCGGCACGATCCCGGTGCCGGTGAGGAGCACCACGCCCGCGGGGAACGGCATCGCGGCGAAGAGCCACGCACCGAGATCCGCGGCGGAACGGGTCAGGGACGCGGTGGACGCCGAGCCCTCGAACACGCGGTCGCGGTCGCGGTCGATCTCGAGCCGGATGGCGAACGGGCCGTCCACCGCCCACACCGGCACGATCGCGGGCCCGAGCGCGCAGGCCGCCTCGTAGACCTTCGCCTGCGGGAGGTAGAGCGGGTTCTCGCCCTCGATGGAGCGGCTCGACATGTCGTTGCCCGGGACGAAGCCGAACAGCTCCCCGGCGCTGTTGAACACGAGTCCGAGCTCCGGCTCCGGCACGTCCCAGTCCGAGTCGAGGCGGATGCCGACCGGTTCGCCGGGGCCCACGACCCGCGCGGCCGGTGCCTTGAAGAACAGCTCCGGCCGCTCGGCCACGTAGACGCGGTCGTAGATCGACGCCTCGGTCGACTCCGCCATCCGCTCGTCACGGCTGCGCGCGTACGTGACGCCCGCCGCCCAGACCTCCTGGGCGTCGACAGGCGCCGCGACCTCGAAGGGGTGGTCGACCGGTGTCGCCGAATCGAGCCGCGAGCGTGCTTCGTCGAGGGGCAGCGCGAGCAGGTCGGCCAGACCGCCCTCGACCAGCCGGTCCGCCCCGGCGGTGCGCACCACCCAGCGGGATCCGCCGCGCGTGACCGCATGCCGGATCCCGCCCTCGGGGACGTCAGTGGGACTCACGCGCGACCTCCGCTCCGCTGGCCCCGACGAGGAAGTCGAGGTCGGCGCCGGTGTCGGCGCCCTGGACGTGCTCGATGTAGAGGCGCTCCCAGCCGCGCGTCGCGCTCGCGTACCCGGCGACGAGCGCAGGGGAGGGGGTACGGAGCGCGAGCTCGTCGTCCGGGACGTCGAGTGTGATGGAGCGGTTCGCCACGTCGAGCACGATCTCATCACCGTCCTGCACGAGACCCAGCAGCCCGCCGGCCGCGGCCTCCGGTGCGACGTGCAGGACGACCGTGCCGTATGCCGTTCCGGACATGCGACCGTCGCTGATGCGGACCATGTCGCGGACGCCCTGCTTCAGGATCTTCTGCGGCAGCGGGAGGTTCGCGACCTCCGGCATCCCCGGGTAGCCCATGGGGCCGCAGCCCCTGAGGATCAGGACCGAGTCGGGGGTGACCGGGAGGTCGGGGTCGTCGACGCGCGCGTGGAAGTCCTCGATGGAGTCGAACACGATCGCCCTGCCGCGGTGCTGCAGCAGGTGCGCGGACGCGGCGGCGGGCTTGATGATCGCGCCGTTCGACGCGAGGTTCCCCTTCAGGACCACGATGCCCGCGGCCTCGATCAGCGGCTCGGCGCGCGGCGTGATGACCTCGGTGTTCCAGATCGGCTGGTCGTCGAGGTAGTCGACGAGCGGTCGTCCGGTCACGGTGATCGGTGTCGGGTCGAGGAGGTCCTTGACCTCGGCGAGCACGGCGAGCAGGCCGCCCGCGTTGTACAGGTCCTCCATCAGGAACTTCCCCGAGGGCTGGAGGTTGACGAGCAGCGGCACGTCGGCGCCGATGCGGTCGAAGTCCTCGAGCGTGAGGTCGATGCCGAGCCGGCCTGCGATCGCGAGCATGTGCACGACGGCGTTCGTCGAGCCGCCGGTCGCGGCGATCGCGACGATCGCGTTGTGGAACGACTCCTTCGTGATCACGTCGGCGATGGTGCGACCCTGGCGGACCAGGTCGACCGCGAGCCGCCCGGTCAGGATGGAGGCCTCGATCAGTCGTGAGTCGGTCGCGGGGGTCCCGGCGGTGCCGGGGAGCGTCATGCCGAGCGCCTCGGCCATGATCGCCATCGTCGACGCGGTCCCCATGGTGCTGCAGTGGCCCTTGCTGCGGACCATGGAGCGGTCGCTGGCGAGGAACGCCTCCGGCGAGAGCGTGCCCGCGCGCACCTCCTCCGACAGCTGCCAGACGCCGGTGCCGCAGCCCATGCGCTGCCCGCGGAACATCCCGTTCATCATCGGGCCGCCGGGCACGACGACCGCCGGGATGCCGACCGAGGCCGCGGCCATCAGCAGAGCCGGGATCGTCTTATCGCACCCGCCGAGGAGCACGAGGCCGTCGATCGGGTTGGCCCGGAACATCTCCTCCATCGCCATCGCGGCCATGTTCCGCCAGAGCATCGCCGTGGGTCGCACGAGCGTCTCGCCGAGCGACACGACGGGCAGGTCGAGGCCGACGCCGCCCGCTTCGGCGACACCGCGCTTGACCGCGGCGGAGACCTCGTCGAGGTGCATGTTGCACGGCGTCAGATCGCTCGCGGTGTTCGCGATCGCGATCTGGGGCCGGGTGCCGTCGAACGCGTCGTCGGGAGATCCGCGTCGCATCCATGCCCGGTGGATGTACCCGTCCCGACCGTCTCCGCCGTACCAGCCCTGGCTTCGCAGCTCCGTCACGCGTCTCCTCCTCGAGTTCCAGTGCACCTCATGGCAGCAGGATCCCCCGCCCGGGGGCGCCCTGCCGCAGCTCCGCGTAGGCCTCGTTCACCTGCGCCAGCGGGCGGCGGGTGCCGACCAGCTCGTCGAGCGGCAGGCGGCCTGCGAGGTACAGCGCGAAGATACGCGGCAGATCGATGCGGGGATTGCTCGACCCGTAGAGCGACCCGACGATCCGCTTCTGCCGCTGCACCAGCTCGTTGATCGGGACGGCGAACGTGGCGTCCGCGTTCGAGAGCCCGATGGCGACGAGCGTCCCCTCCGGCGCCAGGGCCGCGACGCCCTGCTGCATCGTGGACGGCGAGCCCACCGCATCGACCATCCAGGGAGCCCCGTCGTCGGTCAGCTCCAGCACCCGGGCCACGACGTCCTCCCTGCCGGCGTCGATCGTGTGCGTCGCGCCGAACCGGCGGGCGAGCTCGAGCTTCAGCGGGTCGAGATCGATGGCGATGATCGGCGACGCCCCGGCCAGATGGGCGCCCATCACGGCCGCAAGACCGACGCCCCCCACGCCGATGATCCCGAGGGGTCTGCCGCCGGGCGACGAGACCGCGTTCAGGACGGCGCCGACGCCGGTGATGACCGCGCAGGCGGCGATCGCCGCGACCTCCGGCGGTACCCCGTCCGGCACGAGCGCGACGCTGGTCTCCGAGACCACCACCTGCTCCGCGAAGCAGGAGACGCCCATCAGGTGGTGGATGCGCTCGTCGCCGCCGTGATCGTCGGGGCGGTGCAGCCGGGTCGTGCCGTCGAACAGGCCGTTCGTCCGCGCGAACACCCTCCCGTAGCGGCAGAGCACCGGGTTGCCGCGCACGCAGGCGTCGCACTCGCCGCAGCGGGGACGCCAGAGGAGCGCCACGCGGTCGCCGACCGCGACACGGGCGCCCGCTCCCGGACCGAGGGCCTCGACGATGCCGGCCCCCTCATGGCCCACCACGATCGGGAGCCGGGCGGCGAGATCGCCGGTCATGTAGTGCAGGTCGCTGTGGCAGACACCCGCCGCCTCGATCCGGACCCGGATCTCACCGGGCCCGGGCGCATCGAGCTCGACGTCCTCGATCGCGAGCGGTCGACCGAGCTCCCGGAGCACCGCGGCTCTCATCGGGCACCGTCCCTGATCGGGGCGCCCGGCACCGGCAGGGCTCGGAGAGGCATGTGGCTCCTTCGTCACGTGGATGGCTGCCGGGCCGCGCGTCGGGCGACCCGGCAAGGCTATGGCGGTGCTGTCGGGGGATCAGCCGAGCGCGATCCCCGTCGTCCGCGGCTCCCGGGCGATGTGGAAGCTCGCCTTCGCGCTTCCGGCGGCCACGGAGTAGGTCCCGAGCGTGCCGTGCACCCTGAGCCGGCCCGAGGCATCCGTGCGCAGCCGCTGTGATCGCGTGCGCCATTCCTCGTTGACGAGGTGATCGAGCACGGCATAGGAGGGCTTCTCGGAGCCGTCGGCCCGCACGAGCCCGACCGGTGCGCCCAGCCAGGACCCGGCGTCGGTCAGGCCCCAGTAGTTGATCGACTCGACAGCCGGGTGGCCGAACAGGGAGCGGTAGTGCCGCTCGATCTCGTCGGCCTGCCGCGTCTCGCCCTCCGGTGTGCTCGGCCAGCTCGGGATCCGGTAGTCGTTGAGGTCCTCGATGTCGCTCGGCATCAGGTGGCCCGACACGATCGTGGACTCGGTCATCTGGATCGGCAGCCCGAAGCGGGCGAAGCGGTCGACGACGCCGAGGATCGCCTCCTCGCCCCGGTAGCCCTTGTGCATGTGGGTCTGCAGACCGATCGCGTCGACCCGCACGCCCTCGTCGAGCACCTCGGCGATCAGCCGCTCGTACGCCTCGGACAGGTCGAAGTCGTTCACGACGAGTCGCGCCGCGGGGTTGGCCGCGCGCGCCTCCTCCACCGCGAGCCGGATCATCCCCACCCGGCCCCTCTTCCGGGCGAGGGGCGTGATCGCGTTGTCCCCGTTGGTGAACACGGGCATGATCACGGCCTCGTTGATCGCGTCCCAGAGATCGATCGTGCCGGCGAACGCGCCGACGAGCGTCCGGACCCGCGCCCGCAGCAGCGCCTCGACCTCAGCGTCGGGAAGGCCGAGCAGCCACGCCGGCTGCACCGTGTGCCAGACGAGCGGATGGCCCTTGACCGTGACGTCCCGCGCGGTCAGCCAGTCCGCCGCGCGCCGGAGCCGGGACTCGTCCGGACGACCTCGGACGGGCTCGTACCGGCCCCAGTAGAACGGCAGCGTCGCCGTGTTGAACAGGCGGAGCCATTGCGCCTGGAACCGCTCCGGATCCACGTCCGCGACGCCCCCGAACGCCTCGACCCCCTCCGCGCCCTCCGGAGCCGGACCACCGACCATCCGGAGCAGGTCGAATCCGATGTTGCCGAAGCCGAAGGCGTGCCGCCGCTGCTCGACGGTCACCTCGAGGTCGGCGACCGGCGCGCCCCTTTCATCGCTGAGCAGCAGGTCCGCCGAACCGGTGCGGTGCGCGGGGATCATCGGCCGCATCCCCGGCCGGCCGGCCGATCGGCACCCATCGAATGCATGGGACTCCGATTCGTCGGGAGGAAAGTTTCGCACTCGACAGCGAAACCTGCGGGCTGCGCGGGAGCCTACGTCGCCGTCCTGGGGTCGGTCAATGTCGGGACGGCGGGCGCCGTGGCTAGCCTGAGCCCGTGCCCCCGTCCGCTGATCCGGCAGCGAGCCGAGCGAAGCTCGCCGATGTCGCCGCGCTTGCCGACGTCTCGGTCTCCACGGTTTCGAAGGTCCTGAACGGCCGCACCGGCGTCTCCGAGGACACTCGGGCGCGGATCGAGGCGCTCCTGCAGGGGCAGCGGTACAACCGGAGGACGCCGTCCACCCCGAAGGCGGTGCTGCTCGAGGTGCTCTGCTACGAGATCGACAGCCCGTTCGCCGGCGA
The DNA here is from genome assembly GCA_019352055.1 of Acidobacteriota bacterium. Classification (GTDB taxonomy): domain Bacteria; phylum Actinomycetota; class Actinomycetes; order Actinomycetales; family Microbacteriaceae; genus Amnibacterium. Next base: position 38,759 of record JABBOB010000016.1, on the reverse strand, counting down.
GGCCGTCGCGAGCATCGAGCGGGTGTGCGCGGACCGCGGCATCGGCATGGTGCTCTCGAGTGCGACGATCGACCACCTGCCGCCGGCGGGCTGGAGCGCCTCCGTGCTGCAGCGGCAGCCGATCGGCGTGCTGCTCGTGGCGGCTCGGCTGCCGGACGCGGATCGGGAACGGCTGCGATCCCGCGGCGTGCCCGTCGTGCTGGTGGACCCGGCGGGCACACCGGCGGTCGGGGTGCCGACCATCGGGTCGGCGGACTGGAACGGCGGCTTCCTGGCGACCAGGCATCTGCTGGATCTCGGGCACCGCGACATCGCGATCATCACCGGACCCGACGACATGCTCGCCTCGACCGCGCGGCTCTCGGGATATCGCGCGGCGCTCGACGGCGCTGGCGTGACCGTCGATCCCGCGTTCGTCCGGCCGGGTCAGTTCCATTACGCGGACGGGCTCACGGAGGGTGGAGCGCTGCTCGTCGGGGCGCACCGGCCGACCGCCGTGTTCGCCTCGTCCGACCTGCAGGCGCTGGGCGTGTGCGAGGCGGCTCGTCGGCTCGGTCTCTCGGTGCCGGGCGACCTCTCCGTCGTCGGGTACGACGACCTGAAGATCGCGCAGTGGGCCGGGCCGCCGCTCACGACGATCCGGGTCCCGCTCGGCGAGATGGCGGAACAGGCCGCGCACCTCGCGCTCCGGCTCCGCGACGAGCCCGAGCTCGCATTCAGTCGCATCGACGTCGCGACCTCCCTCGTCGTGCGCGAGAGCACAGCGCCCCCCGCGACCTGATCAGACCCCTGCCGCGGCAGCGGATCGATGTCCGCGTCCGCGAAAGTTTCTCACCTAGAAGAAAAACTTGACGCGGAATTTGCGCGCAGTTACCGTTCATCCGTCGCGACGAGACGAGCCGGGCACGGCTCTCAGGCGGAGACGACGGTGTGGAAGGCAACGGGGCTCAGCAGGCTCCGCGCTGCGCGATCCACCGCGGCTCTCGCCGAACACAGGCCCCGCCGGGGCCGGTGACGGCACGGGGACGATGTCGTCCCCGCTCAACGATGAGGAAGCACATGCGTCTCTCCATCCGATCGAGGACAGCACTTCGGTCCCTCGCGGTCCTCGCGGCCGCAAGCCTCACCGCGGTCGGTCTCGCCGCCTGCAGCACCGGCTCGTCCGGCAGCGCGGGGTCCGCGACCAGCGGCACCATCACGTGGGAGGGCTGGACCCCCACCGACACCGCGACCGCGAAGCTCTACATCGACGCGTTCGAGAAGCAGTACCCGAAGATCAAGGTCGACTACAAGCTGGTCAACATCTCGGACTGGGTCGCCGCGCTCCGCCCCGCGCTCGCGAGCGGCAAGGGCCCCGACGTCTTCGACATGCAGCCCGGCGCCTACGTGACCCAGTTCAAGGGCTTCGCAGAGGACCTGACCCCGGTCGCGAAGTCGGCGCTGGGCGCCGACTGGAAGTCGAAGATCGCGCCGATCGGCATCAGCGGCCTGACCGCCTCGGGCAAGCTCACGGCGATGCCCGTCGGGTCCGTCTACGCCGGCATGCTCTGGATCAACAAGGACCTCTTCGACAAGTACGGCCTCACGCCGCCGACGACGCTCGCCGAGTGGGTGAAGGACTGCCAGGTGTTCAAGTCCCACGGCCAGGGCTGCTTCGTGCAGGGCGCCGCCCAGGAGGGCTTCGACCAGGACACGCTCCAGTCGATCGCGAACAGCGTGCAGCCCGGCCTCTGGACCAAGGCGTCCAAGGGCGAGGCGAAGTGGAACGATCCCGGCATCGTGAAGACGCTGTCCATCTGGCAGCAGCTGTTCTCGGACGGGATCATGCAGTCCGGCGCGGTCGGCGCCCAGCAGTACCCCGACGCGAACAACCAGTTCCTCACCGGCAAGTACGCGATGGTCATGATGGGCACCTGGTACACCCAGTACACGACGAAGAACGCGCTGACCGCGGCGCTCGGCTCAGCCGGTACCTCGGGAGCGAAGACCTTCCCGATGCTGCCAATCGCGTTCCCCGATGTGGCGGGCGCCGGCAACACGAGCGAGATGTACGGCGACGCCGACTTCGGGCTGGCCGTCTCGACGAAGTCGCAGCACCGCGCCGCGGCCGAGACGTTCGTGAAGTGGATGACCACGTCCAAGATCGGCCAGCAGGTCGTGGCCGACCAGCTGAACGACATCCCCTCCTTGAACGGGGTCACGCCGGACTTCACGAAGATCGCCCTGGTGGACCCGACGAGCCAGTCGCAGCCCGTCAAGGACCTCATCGCGAAGACGGCCACGGTCACCGAGCCGCGTGAGGCGCTGCTGAGCACCGACGTGCAGAACGCGATCCTCGCCGCCGCGCAGTCGACCGCGACGAACAAGGCGACCCCGCAGGCCGCAGCGAACACGCTGCAGCAGGCAGCGGTCGCGGCCGGCCAGACCTTCAAGTAAGCGGCACGGAACGACAGGGAGGCGGAGACCGATGACCGAGACATCGCTGAGACGGCCCGGACGTCGGCCTCCGTCCTCCCGGGGGGAGGCCGCGACCCTCCGGGCGAGGCGTCGTCGGCTGCAGCCACGAGGGCTGCCCTGGATCATCCCCGCGCTGGTCCTGAGCGGTGGACTCATCTACTACTGCATCGGCTACACCGGGTACATCTCCACGCTCGACTGGGACGGGATCAGCCCGGACCCGACGAGCGTGGGCGCGAACAACTTCGTGCGGATCCTGCAGGACCCGGTGTTCTGGCAGGCCGTGCAGCACACCGTCCTGTTCTTCATCGTGACGTTCGTGCTGCAGACGTTCCTGGGCTTCCTCTTCGCGGTGCTCCTGCACTCCCGGATCAAGGTCGCGGTCGTCTACAAGGTGATCGTCTTCGTGCCCGTCGTGCTGGCGCCGGCGATCATGGCGCCGGTCTTCCGGCAGCTGTTCGCGCCGGACGGCGAACTGAACTGGGTGCTGCAGCACGTCGGCCTCGGCGCCCTGGCGCAGCCGTGGATCGGGCAGACCTCCACCGCCCTGCCCGTGATCATGGTGATCACGATCTGGCAGTGGACGGGGCTCACGTTCGTCCTCTACTTCGCCGCGATGGGGCAGGTCGACGAGTCCGTGCTGGAAGCGGCCCGGATCGACGGCGCGGGCAACATCCGCACCATCGCGAACATCATCTGGCCGGATGTGCGAGGCACCACCGTCGCCCTCGCGATCCTGTCCGCGATCGGTGCGCTGAAGACGTTCGACATCCCGTGGCTGGTCACGATCGCCGGGCCGAACGAGGCCACCGAGTTCCTCGGGACCTACATCTACAAGATGACGATCCAGCTCGACCACGTGGGGTACGCCGCCGCGCTCTCCGTGATCCTCCTGATCGTCGCACTGGTCATGGCGATCGGATTCCAGCTCGCCGGTCGCGAGCGCGAGGTGCGCGACTGATGTTCGAAGCACGATCGCCGCTCGCCCGCGTCGGGCTCCAGCTCCTGGTGACCGTCATGGTCATCCCGTTCCTCTTCCCCCTGGTCGTCATGGTGCAGGGATCGCTCGCCGGCGCCGGCTGGGGCAACTACGCGGCCGTGCTCGCGGTCCCTGGGCTCGGGCAGTTCTTCCTGAACAGCGTGATCATCGCTGCGAGCGTCATCGTGCTCGTGTACGTCGTGACGATGCTCGCCGCCTACGGCTTCGCGAAGCTCCGCGTGCCGGTCCGCGAGCTGTGGTTCTGGCTGCTGCTCGCGTGCCTGACCCTGCCCGAGGTCGTGCTGCTCGCTCCGCTGTTCGCGACCGACACCGCGCTCGGGCTGTACGACACGTACTGGTCGGTCGTGCTGCCCCTCGCCGCGCTCCAGGTGCCGTTCGCGGTGCTCCTCACCCGCAACTTCATCGAGGGCATCCCCACCGAGCTCTTCGAGGCGGCGCGGGTGGACGGTGCGAGCTCGATGCGCGGGTTCCTGTACCTCGTGATCCCGCTCACCCGGCCCATCGCCGCGGCGGTGCTGATCTTCACGCTGATCGGCGCGTGGAACGACTACCTGATGCCGCTCGTCTTCCTGCAGTCGACCGACATGCAGACCATCACGCTGGTACCCCAGTTCTTCCAGGGCGAGTTCAGCAACGATCAGACGAAGATCCTCGCGTCCGCGGTCCTCACCGCGCTCCCCGAGGTCATCGCCTACCTCTGCCTCCAGCGCCTCTTCGAGCGCGGCCTCTCGGCCGGCGCGCTCAAGTAGCGCCGGTCCACATCTCACGCAGAAAGGGGCACCCGTGCCACTCATCCAGGTCGACCTCCGCCGGGAGCTCTTCGACTCGTCCCACGACCAGATCAGCCGTGCTCTCCAGACGGCGGGGGAGGAGGCGCTCGGCACACCGACGGACGACCTCTTCCAGGTGTTCCGGCCGAGGGACGAGGGGGAGCTGAAATTCGACCCGACCTACAACGGCGTCGACCGGCGGGACATGGTCCTCATCCAGGTCCTGGCCGTGCACATGCATCCCGTGAGCGCCAAGCAGGCGTTCTTCCGCAAGGTGGTCGAGCATCTCGGCGAAGTCGGCGTGCGCCCGGCCGACATCCACATCGCGCTCGCCGAGAACGGCTTCGAGGACTGGTACGCGGGTCGTGCCTGACCCCCGCGACGAGAGGGACCCGATCATGCTGCAGCAGGACTCCGCACCGCTGAAGGTGCTCTACATCGGTGGCACCGGGACGATCAGCGCGTCGTGCGTCCGGCTCTCAGTGGAGAGCGGCATGCGGGTCGCCGTGCTGAACCGCGGGCGGAACGGCGCCGAGCGCTCGCTGCCCGCCGGGGTCGAGTCGATCGTCGGCGACATCACCGCGCCGTCCTCCCTCCCGGCGCTCGACGAGCGCACCTGGGACGTGGTGGTCAACTTCCTCTCCTACGACGCCGACGACGCGCTGGCCATGGTCGACCGCTTCGCCGGCAGCACCGGGCAGTACGTGCACATCAGCTCGGGGTCGATCTACGCGAAGCCGGTGCTCCAGCTGCCGATCACCGAGTCGACACCCGTCGCCCCGAACGCCGCGCTCGAGTACGCGCAGGCGAAGCTCCGCGCGGAGGAGGCGCTGCTCGCGGCGCATCGGGCCACCGGCTTCCCCGTGACGATCGTGCGGCCCTCCCACACCTACGACGACGCGAACCCGCCGCTGCCCGGCGGGTGGACCGTGATCGACCGGATGCTGAGGGGGGAGGAGATCCCCGTGCACGGCGACGGGACGTCGCTCTGGACGCTGACGCACGCCGAGGACTTCGCCCAGGGCCTCGTCGGGCTGCTCGGGAACCCGAGGTCGATCGGCGACGTCTTCAACATCACCGGCGGCGACGTACTCACGTGGGACCAGATCTACTCGATCGTCGCCGCCGCGTTCGGTGTGGAGGCCAAGCTGGTCCACGTCGCGTCGGAGATGTTCCCCGTGGTGGCACCGGAATGGTTCTGGTCGGGTGAGATGGTCGGGGACATCGGCCACAGCGCCGTCTTCGACACCACCAAGATCCGGGTGGCCGTGCCCGGGTTCGCGCCGAGACTCACCTTCTCGCGCGCGGCCGCCCGCATGGCGGTCTGGCGTGCCGAGCATCCCGGCTCGACCGCGTCCGATCGCGGCACCGACGAGGTGCTCTCGCGGATCGTCAGCGGCTACCACGCGGCCGCGGCCGCGTTCGCCGAGCTCGCACCGGCCGCGCGGTGACGACGGCGCTGCCGTCGCGCGCGCTCGGGAGCACCGGCCTCGAGGTCGGTCCGATCTGCATCGGGACGAGTCCGCTCGCCTCCATGGTGCAGCTCTACGGCTACGAGGTGGGGGAGGAGCGGGCCGTCACCACGATCGAGGCCGTGTTCGACTCGTCGATCGACTTCCTCGACACCTCGAACGGCTACGGGGAGGACGGCACCGCCGAACGTCGGATCGGCGCCGCCGTCGCGCGCCGCGGTGGTCTGCCGGCGGGCCTGCTGCTCGCGACCAAGGTCGACCCGGACCCCGTCTCCGGCGACTTCTCGGGGGACCGCGTGCGGCGGTCGTTCGAGGAGAGCCTCGAGCGGCTCGGCGTGGATCGCATCGAGCTCCTGCACCTGCACGATCCGGAGCGGATCCCGTTCGAGCAGGCGATCGCGCCGGGCGGGCCGGTCGAGGCGCTGGTCCGGCTGCGCGACGAGGGGAGGGTCGGCCACCTCGGCGTCGCCGGCGGACCCGTCGACGTGATGCAGGCCTACCTCGACACGGGGGAGTTCGAGGTCGTGCTGACGCACAACCGGTACACCCTGCTGGACCGCTCGGCCGAGGCGCTCTTCGCGCGGGCTCACGCGCGCGGGATCGGCGTGCTCAACGCCGCGCCGTACGGCGGCGGGATGCTCGCGAAGGGGCCGGGCGTGCAGGACCGGTACGCGTACGGGGTGCGGGACGAGCGCATCGCGGCCGCTGCGCGCGGGATGGCGGACGCGTGTGCGGATGCGGGGGTGCCGCTCGCCGCGGCGGCGCTGCAGTTCTCCGTCCGTGCTCCCTTCGTCGACTCGACGGTGGTCGGGGTCTCGACGCCGGCGCGGGTGGCGGAGACGATCGAGGCCGCCCTCCTGCCAGTCCCCGACGAGCTCTGGGCCCGGCTCGACTCCTTCGTGCCACCGCGCGACGTGTGGCTGGACGCGTGAGGGCTCGCCACACGATCGCGGAGCCCGCCGGGATTCAGGCGATGCGATGCGTGGGCGGTGCAGGATCGTCGGCCGACGCCGGAACACGGCCGGCCGACCGGTCCGGGCCGCTCGGCGGGCAGGAGGCATCCGGATGAAGGTCGTCGTCACCGGCTCGCGGGGCAAGGTCGGGCGGGCTGCGGTCCAGGCGCTCGTCGATGCGGGCCACGACGTCCTCGGCGTGGACCTGGTGCGTCCCGTGTTCGACGCAGGCGTCGTGGTGCCGGGCAGGTACCAGATGGCCGACCTGACGGACGCGGGTTCGGCCTACGCGGTGGTCGCGGGCGCGGACGCCGTCGTGCACACCGCGGCGATCCCGCAACCGACCGGGCATCCGCCGCACATCGTCTTCCAGACGAACCTGATGTCGACGTTCAACCTCGTCGAGGCCGCGGTGCGGTTCGGTCTGACCCGGTTCGTCAACGTCTCGAGCGAGAGCATCGTCGGGAACTTCTTCCCCGAGCGGCCGTTCCTGCCCGACTACCTGCCGATGGACGAGCTGCATCCGTTGCGTCCGCAGGACCCCTACGCGCTGTCGAAGGCGTTCGGCGAGCAGCTCATGGATGCCGCGGTTCGGCGCTCCGACCTGCGGGCCATCTCGATCCGGCCGTCCACCGTCCACAACGACGACAACTACGAGTCCAACCTGGGCGAGCAGGTGCGCGACCCCGCGAACCTGTCGGCGAACTTCTGGAGCTACATCGACGCCGACGACCTCGCGGACGCGCTCGTGCTCGCGGTGGAGTCGGAGCTGGCCGGGCACGAGGTGTTCTACATCGCCGCGGCGGACAACGCCGGCGGGCACGACTTCGCTGCGGAGCTGCACCGGTACTACGGCGACGCGGTCGAGCTGCGCCCGCTCGACCGCAGGGACGCGTCGGGGATCTCGACCGAGAAGGCTCGTCGGCTCCTGGGCTGGACCGCGAAGCGGTCGTGGCGCGACCACCTGGACGACGAGGGACGGCGTCTGCCCCAGAGTGGGTAGCGGGCCCCCTGGGCTGACGGCCCCGGCGGCACTGGGCCGGGCCGGGGCCGCCGTGCGCCATTGCACAGCCAGATCGCGGCGAACCGCTTCCGGCGGAGATGCTATGCCCGGTTCCATCGACGGGGTGGGGGGCTTGTTTTTCGGCCGGTCCACAGGTACGGGCGCGACTCGATGCGTCCGCAGAGCGCCCCCGGGCATACCCGGTCCCTCGACGGGGTTGCACGTCTCCGAGCCGACGGGGGCGCCGGTGCGTCGCGACACGATGCCGGCGACCGCAGCGCCGCTCCGCACGCCGACGCCGAGAGAGCCCATGACCTCGCCTGCCCCTCATGGGGCCGCACCCGCGGCTCCGACCGATCGCCGTGGATGGATCGCGGTGCTGTCGGTCGCGCTCGGGTCCTTCGTGCTGGTGCTCTCGGAGTTCCTGCCGATCGGCCTGCTGCCCGCCATCGCCGCCGATCTGCACGTCACCGTCGGGACGGCGGGGCTCATGGTCGTCGTCACCGCCGTCCTGGGCGCGATCGGGGCCCCGGTCGTCACCGTGTTCACGTCCCGCGTGGACCGTCGTGTCGTGCTGTGGGTGCTCATCGCCCTGCTCGTCGTCGCCGACGTGCTTGGTGCGGCCGCGCCCACCTTCGGCCTGCTGCTCGGGGCGCGCATGCTGCTCGGGCTCTGCATCGGGGGTTTCTGGGCCCTCGGCTCCGGGATCGCGAGCCGTCTGGTGCGCGAGAGCGCCGTCATCCGCGCCACGTCGTTCATCACCGCGGGCGTCTCCGTCGCCACGGTCGTCAGCCTCCCGCTCGGCGCGTTCGTCTCGTCGGTCGCCACGTGGCGCCTCGCGTTCCTCATCGGCGCCGTGCTCGGACTCGTCGCGCTGGTGCTCCAGCTCGCGCTCCTCCCGCGCATCCCGGCGCTCAATCGGGTGCGGTTCGCGACACTCGGCGAGCTGCTCCGGATCCCGCGCGCCCGCATCGGGCTCATCGCCACCGCGCTCGCCTTCGTCGCGCAGTTCTCCGCCTACACCTACGTGGCGCCGTACCTCCAGCAGCTCGTGCGCATCTCGCCGACGACCATCACCATCGCCCTGCTCGCCTTCGGCGTCGCGGGCATCGCCGGCAACTTCACCGCGGGAGTCGCGCTCGGTCGCAGCGTCACGGGCACGCTGGCCGTGACGAAGGTGGTGCTCGCGCTCGCCGTCGTCGCCCTCCCGCTGCTCGCGTGGTCGCTGCCCGGCGTGCTCGTGCTGCTCGTGGTCTGGGGCTTCGTCTGGGGCGCGCTCCCCCTCGGGCTGCAGACGTGGATGTCACAGGCCGCGCCCGCGGTGTCGGAGGGGAGCCTCGCGCTGTTCGTGTCGACCATCCAGGTCGCCATCTCCATCGGCTCCGTGGTCGGGGGCCTCGGCGTCGGCCGGTTCGGCATCGCCTTCGACTTCTTCCTCGCAGGCGGGATCGCGCTCGTCTCCCTGCTCGTGCTGCTCTCGTTCGGACGACGCCCGCAACAGGCCCTCCCGGCGGCGAGCCCGGCACCCGGCGCCTGCTGATCGGTTCGCGGCACCCAGCCGGGGCGTGATCGACTCACCTCGGGCGCTCCGGCGCCGGGGAGGAGGTCCGATGCGACTGGACAGGGACGGCGCCGTCTTCGTGCTGCAGCTGGACGATACCGAGAACCGGTTCGATCCGGCGTGGGTGGCCGAGTTCGTCGCGCTGCTCGACGAGGTCGAGTCGGCCGTCGCCCCACGAGCGCTGGTGACAACCGGGGTGGGGAGGTACTGGTCGAACGGGCTGTCGCTCGACTGGATCACCGCGCACCCGGTCGAGACGCCGACGCTCATCGGCGCGGTGCACGAGCTGCTCGCGCGGCTGCTGGAGTCGCCCGTGCCCACGGTCGCTGCGATCTCCGGGCACGCGTACGCGGCGGGCGCGATGCTCGCGATGGCCCACGACCACCGGATGATGCGGGAGGACCGCGGGTACTTCTGCTTCCCCGAGATCGACATCCGCCTGCCGTTCAGCGTGGGCATGACCGCGCTGCTGACCGCGAAGCTCGCTCCGCCGGTCGTGCGGGACGCGATGCTGTTCGGCAGGCGGTACGACAGCGGCTCCGCGCTCGATGCAGGCCTGGTCGACGACACCGCGTCGCTCGGCGCCCTCCTCGAGGAGTCGGTGCGGGTGGCGGCGGGACTCGCGGGCAAGGACCCGGGCGTGCTCGGCACGATCAAGCGGCGCACCTACGCCGGAGCGCTCGCGGCGCTCCGTGCGGGCGGGGAGGACCTCCGCCTGACGCTGCCGACCGATTGAGCGCGCTGGAGGGCGCGTCGTGCGGACACGCAGGATCGACCGTCCCGACCATCCCGGTCCCGCTCGACTGGGGCTCCCACGCGCGTCGCGCGTATGCCATCATCGCGGCCGATGCGCCCCGACCGACGAGGCGCCGTGACCGGGAGGCCCGTCCGTGACCGCACCGATGAGCGACCAGGCGCCCGAATCGGGGCTCATCGCGGGACGGTACGTGCTCGGCGAGCCGATCGGGCGCGGCGGTCGCGCGGTGGTCCACGAGGGCACCGATCCGCTGCTGCAGCGCGAGGTCGCGATCAAGCTGTTCCACACGGACGCGGTGGACCCCTCGTCGGTGCGGGTGCAGGAGGCGGAGGCGCAGGTCGTCGCGAGCCTGAACCACTACGCCCTCACCACCCTGTTCGACGCCGGCGTCGACCGGTCCGACCCGGAGCGACCGCGCATCTACCTGGTGATGGAGCGCATCCCCGGCATCGACCTGCGCCGCCACCTCCGCGAGCACGGGCCGCTCACCTCCGCGCAGGTGGCCTACCTCGGCTTCGACCTCGCCGAGGGACTGCAGTACGTGCACGAGCACGGGTTCCTCCACCGCGACATCAAGCCCGCGAACGTGCTGCTCGCCGACCGCCGGATCGAGACCCGCATCCGCGGCAAGCTCACCGACTTCGGCATCGCCACGCTCATCGGGCTGCCGAATCCGGGCGAGCAGTCGACCGGCACGGTCGCCTACCTGAGCCCCGAGCAGGTCGACCAGCAGCGGCCGACGACCGCGTCGGACGTCTACGCGCTCGGCCTCGTGCTGCTCGAGGCGCTCACCGGCCAGGTCGCGTTCCCGGGAACGAGGGACGCGTCCGCGTTCGCCCGGCTCGACCACGACCCGCTGATCCCCGAGGGGGTCCCCGACGCGCTGGCCGGGATCCTCCGGCGCATGACGGCGCTGCTGCCGGACGATCGACCCGACCTCGAGGAGGTCGCGATCGCCTTCCAGAACGCGTTCGTGCAGGACCTCGTGAGCGCCGGCCGAGTCGATCCCAAGCGGCTCGCGACGGACGAGGAGCGCCGTCTCGCCGCCGTCCGTCGGTACAACATCCTGGACACCCCGCCCGACGACGCCTTCGACAGGGTGACGGCGCTCGCCGCGCGGCTGCTCGACGTCCCCGTCGCGCTCGTCTCGATCATCGACGGCGACCGCGAGTGGTTCAAGTCCCGCCGCGGCATCGATATCGAGCAGGTCGATCGGGATGTCGCGCTCTGCGCCAGCACCGTCGCGACGGGGCGACCGCTCCGGGTGGAGGACGTGCACCAGGCGGAGGGGTTCGCCGAGAACCCGCTCGTCCTCGAGCATCCGGAGCTGCACGCGTTCGCCTCCGTCCCCCTCGCCACCCACGACGGGCATGCCATCGGCACGCTGTGCGTGTTCGACGTGCGGCAGCGGAGGTTCTCGGACGAGGAGATCGAGGACCTCGAGCTCCTCGCGGCCGTCGCGATGCGCGAGCTCGACCTCCGGCTCGCCAGCCGGCGCGCCCTCTTCCGGGGCTGAACCGTCCCGCCGCACCGGGCCATCCGCCGGGCCGCTTGTGCCGATCGGTTCATCCTCGCGAACGAGGGGCTTGCCCGCGACCGATCCCGCGGCACATGCTGTCCGGATGAGCACCACCCCGATGATCGCCCGTCGCCAGCTGCAGGCCGAGATCGAGTCGGCCATGAGCAAGCAGGCGTCCGCGGCGGAGATCGTCGAGCTGGTGATCCGCAGCGGGTGGCAGCCCCGCCCGCTGCCCGATCCGAACTCGGAGTACCTCGAGGGCGTGCTGGCGAACGGTGCTCGGGTGCCGATCGAGATCCGGCACTCGATGGCGGCGCACTCGGTCTGATCGGGTCGAATCCGCTCGCTTCTGCTGTGAGCGGATCGGCCTGGGGCGTCGCCCCCTTCCCGGCCTAGCATCCCGGGCATGGCCGGCTCCGCGACCCCCTCCCGTCCGACGTCCGCCTCGAGCGGGATCGAGCCGCTCTGGCGGCACCTGCTCGGCGACCGGCTGCGCTCCCTTCGTCACGACCGCGGGGAGACGCTGGGGGAGACGGCCGCCCGCGCCGGGGTGTCGCCGCAGTACCTCTCCGAGATGGAGCGCGGCGCGAAGGAGCCCTCCAGCGAGATGATCGCCGCCGTCGCAGGCGCGCTCGAGGTGTCCCTCCTCGATCTCACTGCCGCCGTCGCGGACCAGCTGCGCGCCGGGGGCACCGTGGCGCCCGACCCGGCGGCGACCCGCCGCAGCACGTTCGCTCTCGCCGCGTGACCGCGCGCAGCCTTGTTCATCGCCGCTCGATGACCCGGTCGACGAGGCCGTAGACGCGCGCTCCCTCGGCGGTGAAGATCCGGTCGTGATCGGTGTCGGCGCGAAGCCGTTCGACCGGCTGCCCGGTGTGCCGTGACAGCACGGCCTCGAGATCCGCGCGGATCCGGACGACCTCGTCGGCTTGCAGGATCAGGTCGGGGATCGCGCCGCGACCCTGGGCGGCCGGCTGGTGCAGCACCACCCGGGTGTGCGGGAGCGCCGACCGCTTCCCGTCCGCGCCCGCCGCGAGGAGCACCGCGCCGACGGCCACCGCCTGGCCGACGCAGGTCGTCGCCACCGGGGAGCGGATGTACCGCATCGTGTCGTAGACGGCGAGCATCGCGCTCGGATCGCCGCCCTCGCAGTTGATGTAGAGCTGGATGTCCTGGCCCTGGTCGGCGGCTTCGAGGTGCAGCAGCTGCGCGATCAGCGCGTTCGCGACGCCCGCGTCGACAGCAGTGCCGAGGTAGACGATCCGCTGGTCCAGCAGGTGCGAGTAGACGTCCATGATCCGCTCGCCGCGAGCGTCCCGGGCGATCACGTTGGGGATCGGGTAGCTGCTCATCGCGCGCCGCCGCTCACCGCGGTGCCGAAACCGGCGAGCTCGCGCTCCCGCGGCACGATGTCGTCGAACCGGTCGACGACGGCGTCGATGAAGCCGTAGTCCTTCGCCTGGCCGGCTGTGTACCAGCGGTCGTGCAGCGAGTCCTCGAACACCCGCGCGACCGGCTGCCCGGTGTCCTCCGCGATGAGCGCGAGCACCGTGTCCCGCGTGTACCGGAGGTCGTCGGCCTGCAGCTCGATGTCGGCCGCGGTGCCCCCGATGCCGGCCGAGCCCTGGTGCATCAGGATCCGCGCGTGGGCGAGCGCCCTGCGCTTGCCCGGCGTCCCCGCGGACAGCAGGAACTGGCCCGCGCTGCACGCCAGCCCCACCGCGAGTGTCGACACGTCGCACGGCACGAGCCGCATGACGTCGCGGATCGCCAGCATCGACGGCACGGATCCGCCGGGCGAGTGGACCCACAAGGCGATGTCGCTCGACCGGTCCTCGGCGGTCAGCGCGAGCATGCCCGTCGCGAGCATCGTGCCGTTGTCGTCGTCGAGCGGCCCGTCGAGCACGAGCACGCGTCGCTCGTACAGCGCTCTCCTGGCTCGGTCGTCGAAGAGCGGTGGTCTGGAGGGTTCGGACATGGCCCAACCGTGCCTCGGCCCGAGGCGGTCCGGCACGGATTCGGCCCAGAGCAGGGCTGCCCTCGGCGGAGGGCGGTCACTGTGCTGCCGTCGCACCCGGGCGCGCGGGAGATCGGGTTCCAGCGCGAGAACCCAGGGGCCGGCGCGTTCCGGCGCCGGGTCGGCCGCTCGTGCTGCCGGATCATCTCATCCGCACCATCCCGTCCTGATCGGCAATGGTGTGCCCCGCACTGGGGCGCGAATTCGGGATGCGATTCGGGGGAAAGCGGATTACTCTCGACTCATATCGAGCCGCTTCCAGCTGGGGGGCTGGAATTGAGGCCCGATTTCGCTACGGAGACGCCGCGGCGGCCGGTTGGGGGACCGGTCGCCTGCGGCGTTTTCCGTTTCATTCGGGTCCTGCGACCTGCCGCCCCTGGGGGAGGGCAGTGGATCGCGGGGTCGGGCTTCGCGCGCCGAGTGGGATCCGACGACGCGGTTTCGGGGCCGCGGCGCCGACGCTCGGAATGCTGTTCAGGTATCGGGGAATACCGTTTGCGACGGGTATCGCGTGAGAAGACGCTAGCAGCCCTGCGGACAGACAGATCTGTCTGTCCGCATATTCACCGTCCCCCAGAACGAGGGAGCGAATTCGTCTTCGAATATCGCGCGAATTCCATCCGCGACATCCGCGGTGCCGATTCGCGCGGGTTCGCAGCCCGACCTCCGTCCTGCGTGATGCGCGTCCGTCATCGACGCGCGGCAGGATGACCGCATCTCGAGTTCGCCGATCGCCTGCTGCCGCCGGGCGCTGACGGCATCCGCGTGGCGATCGCGACCTCGATCGACGTGATCGGCAGCTCTCCCACCTCGCCGGCTCCTCCATGGCGGTGACCGCCGACGGCGCGGTGATCGGCTCCGTCTCAAGCGGCTGCGTCGAGGACGCCGCGCTGCGCGACGAGGGCCTCGATCCGCTCGCGCTCGCCGTCGCACTGGAGGGAGGGGCCGGGTTCGTCGGGGCCATCGGCCCGCGCAGCACCGCGCGCCCGTCGCGGGCGGTTGGCCGGTCTCGGCGACGATGCCGTGGCGATCGCGTGGCTGCGGAGATGCCGAGCGGTCTCGACATCGGCGCCAGGGCACCGGCCGAGCTCGCGGTAGCCGTGCTCGCGGAGGTCCTCGCCGTGCGGAACGGACTCGATGCGGTGCCCTTCAGCAACGGTTCCGGGTGGATCCATCGGGTGATCGCCGCGCGCTGACGCCACGTCAGCCCAGGTGCGGGGGCACCGGGTCGTGCCATGCTCGGCTCCGAGTCCGCTGAACGGACCGCAGGCGACCACGCCGGTCGCGCCGCGGCTCCGAACCACGGTTTCGGAGGACCGATGATGCAGCGCGACGAAGCGGCGATGTCCGTGAGGGGTTTCATCCCCGACCCCGGCGCGTCCGGAAGTCGCGTGGCGGTGTCGACGCACGATCGGGCAGAGGCGACGCGCCTGCTCCGTCGGTCCTACCCCCGCCTGAGCGTCGAGGTCGCCGCGAGCACGGCGCCGTTCGTGTTCCGGCAGAGCGCCTTCGGCGATGGCCGCATCGTCAGCACCGAGCTGATGCTGGCGGGCGCCGCGCGGGCGAGCGGCTCGTTCCACGACGGCTCGGTCGCGGTCGGCGAGGTGCTCGCCGGTGGTCTCTCCGCGGAGTACCCGCGGTTGCGCATCGACACCGACCAGCCCTTCCTCCAGCCGAGCGGACCGGGGCGCATGCATCTCGACGACCTGCACCTCCGCATGACGGTGCTCGATGCGGAGGCGTTCCGCCGCGCCGCCGAACGGTACGAGCACGACGGCGCGCACCACCGCCTCGCGCGGAGCGCACCGGTGTCCGTCGCCGCCGGGGCCGCCTGGCGATGGACCGCCACCCACATCCAACGGTCGGTCCGCGACCCCCGGACCTTGGACAACCCGATCATCGCGGGTGAGCTGTTCGACCTGGCGGTCAGGTCCCTGCTCTCCTGCTTCGCCGAGCCGTCGGAGCATCGGGACAGCGGCGACATCAGCGCCGCACCGCGCGCCGTGCGACGGGCGGTCGCATACCTCGAGGAGCATGCGCTCGATTCGGTATCGATCCCGGACGTCGCCGATGCCGCGCGGATCTCGGTGCGGTCGCTCCAGGCGCTGTTCCGCCGGCATCTCGGCGTGAGCCCGGTCGAGCACCTGCACGCCATCCGGTTGGAGGCGGCCCGCCGGGATCTGCTGCGCGGCGAGGGGGCGAGCGTCCACGCGGTGGCGGAGCGCTGGGGGTTCGGCAACAGCGGCCGCTTCGCGCGCCTCTACCAGCAGCGTTTCGGTGAGCGTCCGAGCGCGACACTGCGGGCTCAGCGCTGACATCGGGAGCGGATCGGCGCGAATCGGAGCCGACGCAGCCCGTGGGATGAGAACCTTGGTCCTGAAGGCCCGTTCGACACAGCTCCGGTGATCGGAGCCCGCGGGCGGAAGGAGCGCCGACCTGTGGACCTCACGACGTATCCCACCGCAGCGCTGTACGCGCTGCTCGCGATCATCACGGCTGGGTTCGGCGTCGGGGTGCTCGTCTACCAGACGGGAGCGACGCAGCACACGCTGACGAGGCGGCGGAGCAACGTGGTCGGCGGCGTGCTCCTGATCATCGTCGGCGGCATCGTGCTGGTCACGCAGATCTGGGCCATCGTGAGCGCCTCCTACACGCACCTCGGCTGAAGCCGCAGGACCGTTCGAGACGCGTCCGGGCCACCCGATCGTGATGGACACCGTCGCCACCGTCGCCGACCGCCTGCGCGCGGTGCTGCCTGAGGGTGCGCTGCTGACCGACGATGAAGCGCTGGACCGCTTCAGCCACGACGATGCCGAGTGGGCTGCGTTCACCCGCCCCACGGCGGTCGTGCTCGCGAGTTCCCTCGGGGACGTCGTCGCCACGATGCGGGTCGCCGCAGAGCTCGGCACGCCGGTCGTGCCGAGGGGCGCGGGCTCCGGGCTGTCCGGCGGCGCGAACGCGACGCCCGGCGCGATCGTGCTCTCCCTCGAGCGCATGACCCGGGTGCTGCGCGTCGATCGCGCGGAGCGCTTCGCGGTGGTGGAGGCCGGGGTCGTCAACGACGACCTGCGTCGGCACGTCGCGATGCACGGGCTCTGGTACCCGCCGGACCCGGCGAGCCAGTCGATCAGCACGATCGGCGGCAACGTGGCGACGAACGCGGGCGGGATCGCCTGCGTGAAGTACGGCGTGACCCGCGACTACGTGCTCGGCATGACGGTCGTGCTCGCGGACGGGTCCGTGGCGCGCCTCGGCCGCTCCACCGCGAAGGGAGTGACCGGGTACGACCTGACGGCGCTGCTGGTCGGGTCGGAGGGGACGCTGGGCGTGGTCGTCGACGTGACCCTGAAGCTGCTGCCGCTCGAGGGGCGGGAGGAGCGTGCGGTCGTCGGGACCTTCCGGTCGCTGACCGACGCGGGTCGCGCGGTGGCTGCCGTGTCGGCGGCGGGGATCGTGCCGGCCGCGCTCGAGCTCATCGACCGGCTCTGCCTGCACACGGTCGCCGTGTGGCAGGGCTGGGACCTGCCGGAGGATGCGAACGCGATGCTGATGGCGAAGGTCGACGAGCCTGGTCCAGCGGGCGAGTCGCTCCAGGAGCGGATCGCCGGGCTGTTCGAGGCCGAAGGGGGCGTCGACGTCCAGCGTGCGGCGGATCCGGAGGAGGTCGCACGGCTCTTCCTCGCCCGGCGCCTCGCGTACCCGTCGCTCGAACGTCTCGGGCCGGTGCTCACGGAGGACGTGTGCGTGCCTCGCGGAGCGGTGCCGGAGATGCTCGGCCGGATCGAGCGCATCGCCGCGGAGTCGGACGTCGTCATCGCGAACATCGCGCATGCCGGGGACGGCAACCTCCATCCGCTGATCGTCGCGCCGGAGGGGGACGCCGCTGCGGCCGCCCGCGCCAAGGTCGCGTTCGACCGCATCGTCGACGCCTGCCGCGAGCTCGGTGGCACGGTCACCGGCGAGCACGGCGTCGGGCTGCTCAAGCTGGACGGTGCGCGCGCCGAGCTGAGCCCGGTCGTGCTCGGGATGCACGAGGCGATCAAGCACGCGCTGGACCCGCAGGGGATCCTGAACCCGGGGAAGGCGTTCCCCGCTCGGGGAGCCGCATGACCGCGATCACTGCGAGCGACGGCGTCCGGCTGGAGGTCGTCGAGTCCGGCGATCCTGGTGGCCGCACCGTCGTCCTGATCGCCGGGTTCAAGGCGCCCGCGACGAGCTGGCGCTACCAGGTGGGCGCGCTCGCCGAGGCCGGCCACCGCGTGCTCGCGGTCGACCTCCGGGGGCACGGCGCGGCTGAGCGCCCGGAGTCGGGCGTCGACATGGACCGCCGAGGCGACGACGTGCGGGATGTGCTGGCTGCGCTCGAACTGAGCGACGTGACGCTGATCGGCGGCTCGATGGGCGGGAACACGATCTGGTCCTATCTGAGCCGGCACGGCGGCGGTCTCGTCCGCGCCGCGATCGTGGTGGACCAGACGCCGAAGATGGTGAACACGGCCGACTGGCCGCACGGGTTCTACGGCTTCGACACGTCGAACATGGACACGTTCTTCGCCGCCACGATCCCCGACACGGGGCGGGGCACCCCCCTCGGGCGTCGCGGCATGCGGCTCGTCCGGCTCCTCCGGGCCCTGGAGCGCGGTGACCGCACCCTCACACCGGGCGAGCTCGCACTGCTGAACGACCACGCGCGGCGGGACTGGCGGGCGGCGATCGCGGGGAGCGCGGTGCCGGTGCTGTTCGTCGCCGGCGCGGACAGCGAGTACTGGCCCGCCGCGCACGCGGCCGCTGCTGCGGCGCTCGCCCCGCACGGCCGGTCGGTCGTGCTGGAGCACGACGGCCATGCGGCCAACATCGAGCAGCCGAGGGCCTTCAACCGGGCGATGCTCGACTTCCTGTCCCGCACCTGATGTCGCGGTGTGGTCGTGGGG
>JABBOB010000016.1:15877-20309 GCA_019352055.1 Acidobacteriota bacterium | reverse complement strand
CGTGGGCCCCGGGTTCCGGGGCCCACGACGGCGACGCCGCCCTCAGGCCTGGTCGCGCGGCTTCCGAGCGGGGCGCGTGGCCCGAGGCGTCGGCAGCGGTTCGGTCTTGTCGGAGTCGAGCAGCGGCGCGAACAGCCGGTCGATCGCGGAGTCGCGGTCCGCGGGAGGCTCGGAGGCAGACACGGGCTCCGCAGCGGGGGGCGGGGTCCGAGCGGGGCTGACGCGAGGGGTCCGCGTCACCCTGCCGCGCGGCGTGGCCGGCCTCTCGACGGCGAGCACCTCGGTCACGGCGTCCGCCACGGGCGCGGGCGACTCGGCGGCCGGGATCGCCGTCGGCGCGACGGCATCGCGGTGGTCCCACGCCCCCTCGGTGACGGTGATGCCGTCGCCGCCGACGTCAGGGCGCCGGTCGGGCGCCGGGGCTGCTGAACGCGCGGTCTCCGGCGCCGGCACGGGCTCGGGCGCTCGCGCCGGGCGAGCGGGACGCCGTGCGGAGAACGGGATCCGCGGAGCGCCTCCCTCGTGTGCGTCGCGGTCGGCGGCGCGGGGCTCGCGCGTCCCGCCTCCGCCGGACTCGGCCGGGTGACCGCGAACGGGTTCCGGCCGGCGGAGACGGTTCCAGGCCCGGCGGACCCCGGCCCTCCGGTCCACGCCGTGGCGCTCGAGCAGCACGTCCAGCGCCAGCAGGGCGAGGAGCACCAGCAGCGCGGTGGCCGCGAGGAGGGCGAGCAGGAGGACGCCGCCGAGCACGGGCAGCAGGACTGCGAGGGACGCGGAGAGGAGCGTGGTCACGGCGCGCCAGTATGCCGGTCCACCGTGTGCGCTACTTCAGCAGGTGGAAGAACTGGATGCGCAGGGTCGAGCCCTTGATCTTCTGCCCCGCGTACCAGGAGGCGAGACCGGTGGTGCCGCCGCCGTACTGGCGGTTCAGGGTGTGGGCGACGTAGTAGATGTCGTGGCTGCCGTTGGGCAGCACGACGACCTTGGACACGATCCCCGTGTGGTCCCACGCCGTGTACGAGGCGGCGTGCCCCGGCCAGCGGAACTGGACGATGTCGCCGACGGTCACGGCGTCGCGCTGCGAGTAGGTCAGGTGCGCCACGAGGTCGCGCCGTTTCGCCAGCCAACGGCTCATCGCGGTGGACGACACCCAGGTGGCGCTCCACCTCCCGGCGCCGTAGTCGAACCACTGGGACGATCGCGTCCAGCCGCGTGCCAGCAGCGTCTGGTTGGCGAAGTTCGCGCAGTCGCTGCCGCTGAGGTAGCCGAAGGTCCTGTTCGAGTACGCGTTCCAGTGCGTGAACGCATACGCCATCTCGCGATCGACGGCGTTCGCGACCTTGTACTGGAAGGTCAGGCCGGTGTCGCGGACGGTCGGGTCCGACAGCGCGGTCACGGTGATCGCCGCGATCTTCGCCTGGTAGTCGATCGCATTCGGGATCACGAAGCGCGCCCGGGTGTCCGAGAGCACCCGGAGGTCCACGGCCGGGACGCCTGCGATCTGCACGGCCGCCAGGTTGAGCAGCTGCGTCCCGGTCATCGTGGCGGTGCGGGAGGCCGCGGAGTGCCCGGCCTTCTTGTCGATCGCAGTGACCACGGGCAGCGGCACGACAGGTGTGGGTGTGGGTGTGGGTGTGGGCGACGCCGTCGGTACCGCGGATGGGCTCGGGGAGGCGATCGACGGCGCTGTTGACGTGGGGGTCGGGGACGGCATCGGGGGCGTCGGGTCCGCCTGCGCGGCGCCGGCGCCGAAGGCGAGTGCGGCGGCGACGAGTGCGGCGAGCGCGGTCGTCGTGATCGTCGTGCGTGTCTGCATCGGTGCTGCGTCAGTCCCCAGAGTCTGGCCAAATGCGAGGGAATCGTTCAGGACCAACCCCTGTCCAGGGGAAACGCGCTCTGTAGAATTCGACTCGTCGTGCCCTGTCGACGGTATCCACGGGTGGGCGGAACCTCTTCCCCCACTGCAGGGCGCACGAGAAGTGCACCCTGACCCGCAGCCGGTGCGCGCGACGAGGAGGCTGGAGTGGCCGAACGGGGAGGGGTCCCGCTCGCGCGGCACGGGCGCCTGCGCTCGCCGGGGCTCGCCGGCGCCGTGCTCCGGTACGTCGCCATCGGGCTCTGCGTCGTCCTCGTCGCGGGTGTCAGCATCGGCGCCATCGCCTACCAGCGGCTCACGAGCGCCGTCTCGAGCAACATCGTGACGCTGCCGGGCGACAAGGCGACCGACGTCCCGCAGATCGGCGCCTACTCCGGCACGGTCAACCTGCTCCTCGTCGGCAGCGACACCCGGAACGGGCAGAAGGGGCACTACGGGTCGAACCCGGGCAGCACCCTCAACGACGTGAACATCCTGATCCACATCAGCCAGGACCACACCAAGGCGACGGTGATCAGCATCCCGCGCGACCTGTACGTCTCCCGCCCCGCGTGCACGAACCCGAGCGACACGGCGCAGACCCTGCCTGCCGCGACGGGAGTGAAGATCAACACCATCCTGGAGTTCGGCGGCCTCGGCTGCGTCCGGGACACCGTCGCCGCCCTCACCGGCATGACGATCCCCTTCGCCGCGCTGATCACCTTCGACGGCGTCGTCGAGATGTCCAACGCCGTCGGCGGCGTGCCCGTCTGCGTCGCCAAGGCGATCAACGACGACTACACCGGTCTGCACCTGTCGGCGGGCGAGCACACCATCCAGGGCGCCACCGCGCTCGAGTTCCTCCGCACGCGGCACGGCGTGGGCGACGGCAGCGATCTCACGCGGATCAGCTCGCAGCAGGTCTTCCTGTCCTCGCTGGTGCGCAAGATCAAGAGCAACGCCACGCTGACGGACGTCACGAAGCTGTACGGCCTCGCCGTCGCCGCATCGACGAGCATGAGCCTCTCCTCGGGCCTCGCCAACATCGACACGATGGTGTCGATCGGGCGTGCGGTCGCGAACATCCCACTCGCGCAGTTCGTGCTCGTGCAGTACCCGACCACGCTCTACGGCGACGGCCTCGTCGCGAACGACGCCAGCGCCAAGGTCCTGATCGACGCGGTGAAGGCCGACAAGGTCCTGAAGCTCGCGAAGAAGCAGACCGGCGCGACCTCCGGCACCGGCTCCGTCCCTGCCGGCTCGTCGACCCCGTCCGCGACCCCCACCCCGACCGCGACGAGCACCCCGGCGCCTTCGTCGAGCGGCACCGTCGACCTGCCGAGCACCGTGGTGGGCCAGACGGTCGAGCAGCAGACCTGCTCGGTGGGCAACAACCTCGGGACGCGCTGACGCGATCGGCGATCCCGATGGCGGATCGCACGCGACGCGCGTGCTCCAGGCTGGACCCATGCGCGTCGTGATCGCCCCGGACTCGTTCAAGGGCTCCATCGATGCCCCCGGTGCCGCAGCGGCGCTGACGGGGGGCTGGTCGTCGGTACGGCCGGGGGACGATCTCGTGGCGGTGCCGATGGCGGACGGCGGTGAGGGCACGCTCGACGCGCTCGCCGCTGCGGCGCCGCGCTCGGTGCGGGTCCCGGTCCGCGTCGACGGGCCGGACGGGCGCCCGGTCGACGCCGTCGTCCTCCGCCTGCCGGACGGCACCGCGGTCGTCGAGCTCGCGTCCACGAGCGGCATCACGCTGCTGGAGGCGCTCGCGCCGCTCCGCGCCCACACCCGCGGCTTCGGCGCCGCGATCCGCGCTGCGATCGAGGCCGGCGCGATCGAGCTGCTGCTCACGATCGGCGGCAGCGCGTCCACGGACGGCGGCGCCGGGGCGCTTCGATCGCTCGGTGCACGCTTCCTCGACGAGCGCGGCAACGAGGTCGAGGACGGCGCCGCGGGGCTCCTCCACCTCGCGTCGATCGATCTGTCCGCGCTCGTCCCGCTGCCGATCGGCGGTGTCCGCGTGCTCACCGACGTCGTGAACCCGCTCCTCGGCCCCAACGGTGCCGCGGCGATCTACGGGCCGCAGAAGGGCGCCTCGGTCGCCGATGCGCCGATCCTCGAGGCCGCTCTCGCACGTCTTGCCTCCCAGCTGCCCTCCGACCCGACCGCTCCGGGCTCCGGAGCCGCGGGTGGCACCGGGTTCGGCATGCTCGCCTGGGGTGCGACGCTGGTCCCGGGCGCCATCGCCGTCGCGGATGCGACCGGGCTGCGCGACGCCATCGCCGGTGCGGACCTCGTGATCACAGGGGAGGGGCGCTTCGACGGGCAATCGGTGCAGGGGAAGGTCGCGGAGACCGTCCGCTCGATCGCGGCCGAAGCGGGTGTCCCGACGGCGCTCGTCGCAGGGTCTGTCGACGCCGAGCCGCTGGGCTACACGGCGGCGGTCTCGCTCATCGACCTCGTCGGCCGCGCCGCCGCGTTCGCCGATCCTGCGGCGGCCCTCCGGCGCGCCGGCGCGGTGCTGGCGTCTGCCCCGATTCGGGACGTGTGACCATGCGCGCGCACGGTCAC
>JABBOB010000016.1:0-15867 GCA_019352055.1 Acidobacteriota bacterium | reverse complement strand
GGTCACACGTCCCGAATCGGGGCAGAGCGGCTTCAACGGGCTGCGCGGGCCTCCGCCTGGCGGGTCGCCTCGGCACCGGAGGCGATCGCGGCGCGGAGGTGGCCCTGCTCGTAACCGAATGCCTGGACCAGGTCCACCGCGTGCGGGCGCATGCGCCGGATCAGTCCGTCGAGCAGACGGGTGACGGCCCGGGCGCGCGAGACGCTGAGACGCCGGCGCACGAGGTACCAGCCCAGGTCCCGCTCGATGGTCGTCAGCGCGAACACGTCGCGGACGAGGGTCAGCATCACCTTCGTCGGGGCGTGCGTCTCCCGCTCCACGGCGCGGGTGAAAGCGCGCCACTGACGGAGCCGGGCATCGGCCCGTGCCGCGTCGATGAGGGCGTGCTGGTGCTCGCCGAACCGCGAGGCCAGCTCCTGCGCGGAGACCCCCGGAGCGGGCCGGAGCGCCGGGGCGATCTCCGCGACCGCGATCTCGACGCGGTCGAGAAGGATGCGCTCCTGGACCGCGGGCTCACGCAAGGAGCGAGCGGCGCCGGCCGCCGTCCCCCCGTCGGCGAGACGCTGGGCGAGCGCGGTGAGGCCGGCCGACGCGGCGACGGACGCCGCGACCTGGGTGCCCACGATGCGCGCCGCCCCCGCCGATCCCGCGGCCGCGAGTCGCCGCCCGTACTGGGTGAGCAGGCGCTTGCCGACGAGCTGCAGCAGCACGGTGTTGTCGCCCTCGAACGTCGCGTAGACGTCGAGATCGGCGTGCAGCTGACCGAACCGGTTCTCGGCGAGGAAGCCGGCACCGCCGCACGCCTCGCGGCACTCCTGGATGGTGTCGAGCGCGTGCCAGGTCGCCTCGGCCTTGGCTGCCGCAGCGAAGTTCTCGAGCTCCTGGCGCGAGTCGTCCGTGTCGTGCTCGCCGGTGAAGACGCGGTGGAAGTCGAGCAGCAGCTCGTCCTGCGTGTAGCTGGCCGCGTACACCCCCGCGAGTCGAGTGAGCAACCGGCGCTGATGCTGCGGGTAGTCCAGCAGCACCTCCTCGTCGCCGCCCGCGCCTGCGAACTGGCGGCGCTGATCGGCGTAGGTGACGGCGATCTGCAGCGCGACCTTGGCGCCCGCGTTCGCGGCGCCCGCGAGGGAGACGCGACCCTGCACCAGGGTGCCGAGCATCGTGAAGAACCGCCGGCCCTGGCTCGCGATCGGGGAGGAGTAGGTCCCGTCCGGGGCGACGTCGCCGTAGCGGTTCAGCAGGTTCGCGCGGGGGACCCGGACACCGGAGAAGTGCAGTCGTCCGTTGTCGACGCCGTTGAGGCCGCTCTTCGGGCCGTCGTCCTCGCCGCCGACACCGGGCAGGAACCCGCCGGCCGCGTCGCGGATCGGCACGTAGAAGGCGTGCACACCCTGCCGCTCGCTCAGCGTCTCGAGCTGTGCGAAGACGACGGCCGCCCGGGCGTCGACCGCGGCGTTGCCGATGTAATCCTTCCACGCGGCGCGGAAGGGGGTGTCGATGACGAACTCCTCGGTGACCGCGTCGTAGGTCGCGGTCGTCGCGATGGAGGCGACGTCGGATCCGTGGCCCGTCTCCGTCATCGCGAAGCCGCCGAAGGTCTGCAGCTCGATCGCGTCGGCGAGGAAGTGCTCGTGGTGGTAGCGGGTGCCGAGGTGCAGGATCGCAGCGGCGAACAGCCCCCACTGCACCCCCGCTTTGATCTGCAACGACGGGTCGGCGGTCACCAGCTCCTCGAACGCGACGAGGTTCCCGCCGGCATCGCCCGATCCGCCGAACTGCGCCGGGAACGGGAGGCGCACCGCGCCTCCGTCGAGCAGCACCTGGAGCTGTGCGGTCACGCGGGCCCGGTGGTCGGCGACCGACGTGTCGTCGAGGCGATGCAGCGCGGGGTCGAGCGTGCGTGCCCGCGCGGCGAGACGGATGTCCTTCCAGCTGCCCAGGAGTCCGTCCCGGATCCGGCCGAAGTCCGCCTGCTGCGCCGTGTCCGACGCGCTCGGCGCCTGCGTCGTCGTCGTCCCGATCATCGAATCCACCGCCATGCCGGCCTCCTGTCCGTTCGGTCAGGACGGTAGTCCTCGCTCTGCACGCGCCGGAATCGGCTGGGGGGAACCGTGCGAACGTGCCCCGCTCCCCGTGGTGGCAGGTGTGGATGTCCTACAACCAGGACCACCGAGCGCTGTGGGTCTTCGATCAGGATCCGGTCGTCCGGGTGACCAGCACCCCGTCGCCGAGCCGTGCCCGCATGACGTCGACCGCGTCTGGGTTCGCGTCGACCAGCACGAACCGGCGGCCGAGGGCCCGTGCCGCCTCGCCCGTCGTGCCGCTGCCGGCGAAGGGGTCCAGCACCCAGTCGCCGGGCGAGCTGCTCGCCGCGACGATCCGCCGGAGCACCCCCAGCGGCTTCTGCGTCGCGTAGCCGGTCTTCTCCCGACCGGTCGGAGACACGATCGTGTGCCACCAGACGTCCGTCGGGAGCTTGCCGAGTGCAGCCTTCTCGGGTGGAACGAGCCCCGGCGCCATGTACGGTTCGCGGTCCACCTCGGCTGAGTCGAACCGGTAGCGCTCCGGATCCTTCACGTAGACGAGGATCGTGTCGTGCTTGGCCGGCCACCGCCGGGTCGTCCTGGCGCCGTAGTCGTACGCCCAGATGATCTCGTTCAGGAAGCACTCCCGACCGAACAGGGCGTCGAGCAGCACCTTCGCGTAGTGCACCTCCCGCTGGTCGAGGTGGAGGTAGAGCGTGCCGTCGTCGGTCAGGACCCGCCAGACCTCCTCCAGGCGCGGCTCGAGGAAGGCCCAGTAGTCGGTGAACGCGTCGTCGTACCGGGTGACCGAGCTCTTCACGACGTCGTAGGGCCGGCCGTGGAATCCCATGCGCGTGCCGCCGATCGGATCGTGGCGGGTGATCGTCGTGCGCCGCAGCTGCTCCCGGCCGGAGTTGAACGGCGGGTCCAGGTACGCGAGGCGGAACGCGGCGTCCGGCAGCGCGCGGAGGTAGGGCAGGTTGTCGCCCTGCACGACCAGGTCGGGGCCGACCGGAGCCCAGGACACCTGCGCGGCATCGGGCAGGTCCAGCGTCACGAGCCCACGGTAGGTGGTCGCGCCGACAACGACGGAGCGGCCGGGACCGTGAGGTCCCGGCCGCTCCGTGTCGGATCGGGCCTAGGAGCGGGCCGCCGGGACGGCGCCCGCGTCCGCCGGCGCCGTGGTGCCGAGCTCGGCCGCGGCGATCCCCTCCTCCGCCGTCAGCTGATCCGCCGCGTGCTTGTCCGCCTGCTCCTGCAGTGCCGAGCGCTGACGCAGCGGCGGCACCTTGAAGAACCAGCTGAGCACGAAGGCGATCAGCAGGACGATCAGACCGACCCAGTAGATCTGGACCGCCGAGACGTTGAAGCCGGTCAGGAACGGCTTCGAGAGCCGCGGGTCGGCGCCGTTCAGGAAGGAGGTGTCGCTCGTCGAGCTGTTCGCCGAGGACGTCGAGGAGGAGGCACCCTTCTTGATCTGGCTGATGATCGTCGGCACCACCTCGTTCACGACCGCGTGTCGCTGGGTGGCGTCCGCGTAGTCGACCGTGAGCCTGCCGCCGACGACGCCGGCGTTCGCCTTCGCGGCCGCCTGCTTGAGCGCCGCCGCCTCGGCGGTCGTCTTGGCAGCCGGGAGCGCGGAGGCCACCTGCTGGGCGATGACCGTCTGCGCGGCGCCCGCCGGGACCGCTCCCGCGGCGACCTGCGCGTTCACGGCGGCCGTGACCTGCTTCGTGACCGCCGTGGTCGCGGCCGTGTCGGCGGCCTTCTGCACCGTGGTGGTGGCCGCGTCGAGGCTGCTCTGCACCTTCGTCGTGATCGGGTTCACGATCGGGTTCCAGAGCTGCTTCATGATCGCGGTGTTGTTCGAGGCCTGCGCCACGGAGGGGGTGAGGGCCGCGTCCAGCGCGGAGGTCAGGGTCGCCTTGTCCTCCGTCGCTGTGAGGATGTTGCCCGGCAGCGATGAGAACAGCACCGACAGCAGGATCGCCGTACCGAGCGTGCCGCCGATCTGGCGGAAGAACGTCGACGCGCTCGTCGCGACGCCCATGTCCCTCGGCTCGACCGAGTTCTGGCTTGCCATGGTCAGGGTCTGCATCAGCTGCCCGAGCCCGAGCCCGATCAGGAACATGCCGATCATCAGGTACCAGAGCGGCTTGTCGACGGTGATCGTCGTCATGAACAGGAAGCCGGCGGAGGTGAACGCGGTGCCCGTGACCGGGAAGATCCGGTACTTCCCCGTGCGGGAGATGATCTGGCCGGAGCCGATCGACGCGATCATCAGGCCGAGCACCATCGGCAACGTGGCGAAGCCCGACTCCGTCGCGGTCAGGCCGGTGACGACCTGCAGGTAGAGCGGCAGCGTCAGCAGCGCTCCGAACATCCCGAAGCCGACCAGCACGCCGAGGATCGTGGCCATCGAGAACACCCGGGAACGGAAGAGCTTCAGGGGGATGATCGCGTCGTCCTTCATCAGCGTCTCCGCGACGAGGAAACCGATCAGACCGAGCGCGCCGACCACGTAGCAGGTGATCGAACCCCAGGAGGCCCAGCCCCAGGTGCGTCCCTGCTCCGCCACGAGGAGGAGCGGGACGAGCGTCGCGATGACGGCGGTGGCGCCCCACCAGTCGATGCGCGGCTTGCGGCGCTCGCCGAACCGAGGCAGGTGCAGGAACGTCAGGACCATGAACAGCGCGGCCGCGCCGATCGGCACGTTGATGAGGAAGACCCAGCGCCAGCCCGTGATGAACAGGATCTGGGAGGCCCCGGAGAAGAGACCGCCGACGAGGGGGCCGACGAGCGACGAGACGCCGAAGACCGCGAGGAAGTAGCCCTGGTACTTGGCGCGCTCACGCGGGGCGAGCATGTCGCCCATGATCGCGAGGGGCAGCGACATGAGGCCGCCGGCGCCGATGCCCTGGATGGCGCGGAAGCCGGCGAGCATCAGCATCGACGTGGAGAACGACGCGGCGAGCGAGCCGACGACGAAGATGCTGATCGCGAAGACGTACAGCGGGCGCCGCCCGAAGAGGTCGCTGAGCTTGCCGTAGATGGGCGTGGCGATCGTGGAGGTGATCAGGTAGGCGGTGGTCACCCACGCCTGCTGGTCGAGCCCGTGCAGGTCGTCGCCGATCGTGCGGATCGCGGTGCCCACGACCGTCTGGTCGAGCGCGGAGAGGAACATGCCGGCCATCAGGCCGTAGATGACCAGCAGGATCTGCCGGTGGTTCATCACTGCGCCGGAGGACGGCGCGGTTTGAGTGGAGGTCACGAAGATCCTTCAAGACAGGAGCGGGCGCACCGAGGGCCACGACGTCGAGCGCCACAGCCCGACATCGATGCTTGCAGTGAGTGCAAGATTACACCCTCTGCAACATGTGTCCAGACTGCTGAGGGGCCGCGGCGCGCCGGATCCGTCGATTCGGATCAGGAGAGCGCGCTGGGCTCGCGCTCGGCGATGACCGCGATGAGTCGGTCCTGCACCTCGTCCGGGGTGCCGACGCCGTCCACCCGCAGCACGAGATCCGCCGCGTCGTACAGGGCCACGAGCGGCTCCGTCTCCGCGTGGTAGAGCCCGAGCCGGTGCCGGATCACCTCGAGGGTGTCGTCCGACCGGCCCTCGGCAGCGGCGCGCTTCAGCAACCGCTCCTCCAGGACCTCGTCCGACGCAGCCAGCAGCAGAACCGCGTCGAGGGATTCGCCGGAGCGTGCGAGCAGCCGGTCGAGCTCGGCGACCTGGTCCGCGGTGCGGGGATAGCCGTCGAGCAGGAAGCCGCCGCCCGCGTCCGGCTCGGCGAGCCGCTCCGCGAGCATCGTGTTCGTGATCGAGTCCGGCACGTAGTCGCCTGCGGCGATCAGCGCGCTCAGGCGCCTGCCGAGGTCGGTGCCGTTCTTCACATGGGCGCGGAACAGGTCCCCCGTCGAGATCGCGGGCACGCCGAGCGCGGCCGCGAGCCGTCCGCCCTGGGTGCCCTTGCCGACGCCGGGAGGGCCGAACAGGACGACTCGCTTCATGTCTCAGGCTCCTTCGGTAGAGACGCGCCGGGTGCTGTGGGGTCAACGCCCCCGGCCTCAGGATCTTCCCACCGGGCAGGGGCCCGTCGCCCGGGCACGCTCGGCTTTGTGTACCAGACGATCCCAAGTCGACCAAAGCGCACCCTGCGAGGTGGGGGCCGGCCCTTGGATGCGCCGGGAGCCGGCGTGCACTAGGGATGGGACCCGTGTATACGGAACACATCGCCCTGTCCGAGCGCGAGCGGGCGGAGGTCCGCGATTTCGAGAACCCGGGCCATGAGTGGCGTCGCCTGTTCGGCGAGCTGCTGGGCACGTATCTGCTGGTCCTCGTCGCCGTCGGAGCGGGGGTCGTGGATCGGGCGTCCGGCGGCCTCGTCGGTGAGGGCGGGAAGGTGGTCGCGCCGGCACTGATGGTCACCGCGGTCATCCTGTTCATGGGCACGGTGTCCGGTGCGCACCTCAACCCGGCGGTGACGCTGGCCTTCGCGCTCCGGCGCGATTTCCCCTGGCGCAGGCTGCCGGGCTACCTGCTGGCTCAGCTGCTCGGATCCGTGGCTGCCGCGCTCACGGTGCGTGCCCTGCTCGGGATGCGCGGAGGCCTCGGTGCGACGAGGCCGGGCGCCGGTTTCACCGAGCTGCAGGCCGTGCTGATCGAGGTGCTGCTGACCGCGGGACTGGTGAGCGTCGTGCTGGGCGCGGCATCCGGAGCGCAGAACATCGGACCGCTCGCGGCGATCGCTGCGGGCGCGTACATCGCACTCGCCGGTCTCTGGGCCGGACCCGTCAGCGGAGCCTCCATGAACCCGGCACGCAGCATCGGGCCCGCGCTGATCGGCGGTGATCTGGGCAGCTGCTGGATCTACCTCCTGGGCCCGGCCGCGGGGGCGCTCCTCGCCGTCGGGGCGTCGGTGCTGCTTCGAGGAAGGGCCGGCGACCGCACGGCAGAGCGGGCGGCGCAGGGCGACGGGAACTAGCCGAGCCCGGGCTCGACCTCCCCTCGAGGCTCCTCCTGCACCCGGCGGCTCCGGGCGAGGGGGTGCGATGCTCGTCCTGCGGCGCCGCCCCGACGACGCAGGTCGAGGATGGAGCGCAGACCATGACCCCTGCGGCGATGCGCGCGGCGCTCGAGTCATGGCGCGAGACGCCGGCCAAGACAGCCGTCGTGGACTTCCTGCAGCTCGTGACCGAGGGTGCCACCGCCGTTCCGATCGAACGCCGGATCGCGACCTTCGACGACGACGGGACGCTGGCGCCGGAGAAGCCCGGTTCCTCCCTCTCCGCGTTCCTGCAGAGCCTGCCCGAGGAGGGAGCGGCGGCATCGCCGGTCCGGGCCGCGGAAGCACTGGTGCCCGGACTCTCCGGTCCCACCACGCAGGAGGTCGTGGCCGCGCGGTTCGACGGCAGGACGGTGGAGGAGTTCGAGGATCTGGCCACGGAGTTCCTGCGCACGGACCTGCATCCGAGATTCGGGCTCCTCTGGCCGCACCTCACCTACGCCCCGATGTTCGAGCTTCTGGCACTGCTCCGCGAGCTCCGCTTCACCGTGTACGTCGTCTCGGGCAGCTCTCGTGACTTCCTGCGGACGATGGCGCCGTCCGCGTTCGGCGCGCGGCGTGAGCACATCATCGGTACCGAGGTGGAGATCGAGTACCGCGACGGACGTCTGGTCCGCACGCGCAGGCTGATCCAGCCGGACCAGGGACGCGGGAAGCCGGCGCACATCTGGGACCGCGCGGGCGCGGCACCGCTGCTGGCTGCCGGGAACACCGTGGGTGACCTCGAGATGCTGCAGAGCGCTCGCTTCGCGCTGCTGCTGGACCACGACGATCCCGAACGCGAGTACTGCTACACCGACGCCGGAGCCCTCGCCGCAGCGCGAACCGCCGGGTGGACCACGCTCAGCATGCGCCGCGACTTCGCCAGGATGTTCCGACCCCCGGAGTCCGGAGCGGCGCGCGTCGAGCGCGGATGAGGACGCAGCAGGGGCACTTCTCCATCCCAGGGGGTATGCCCCTGCTGCTCGGGAGATCCGCTTACTTCTTGCCCCGGCCGCTGGTGAGCGTGTGCAGGGCGTCCTTCGCCTCGACGACCGCGGTCTGGTCGGTCGTCACCGTCGTCCGGTCGCTCGTCACGACCGCCTCCGCCGCGGTGTAGTCGGCTGCTGTGACCTGCTGGGTGATGGTGAGGGTGGTCTGCGCCCTCACGAGTGCGGCCTGGTCGGTGGCCAGCTGGGCCTGCAGGGTCGTCGTGTCCGTGCCGGCGGGAGCGGCGGCGAGCGCGGACTGGTCCGCAGTCACGGCCGCCTGAGCGGTGGTCACAGCCTGCTGGGCCGCGGCGACCTCCTGCAGCCCGGTGGACCGGACGAGCGCGGCGGCGGCGGTGGCCACCTCCACGTCGGCACGTGCGTGCCCGAGCGTCCGCTCGGCGGTGTCGATCTCGCGAGCGGCTGATCGCTTCGCGGTGGCAGCGGCCTGCTTCGCCGTCTGCTTCGAGGGCTCGCTCGAGCGATGGTGGGTGCTGTGGCTGGTCGCACGGTGCACGGGCGCGGCTTGCGCGGCGGCGCCTCCGGCCAGCGCGACGGCACCGGCCAGTGCGGTGGTGACGGCGATCTTCGAGATGCGGTTCATGGTTCCCCCGGTACATGCAGCACCGGGACCCGGTGCTGCGTGGATGTGCTGGATCACGGCCGCGACGAGCGCGTCGACGGAGGAATCGGCCTTCGCGTGGATGGGCTGCCCACGCGCTGCACACCGTAGAACCGCGCCTCCACCGAGGGCTTCGCCCCAGAACGGGGCGAAGCCCTCGGTGGAGTTGCCGTGGGCGCCGGGTGGTCAGGACGTGCTGCAGGACACGGCGCAGTCGGCGTTCATCGAGGCTTCGACGGAGGGATGCTTTGGCTCGCCCGAGACCACCGCGCGTCGACGACGTCCGCGTCGTGATCGACGGCTCGATTCCGCGCCACGATTCATCGCATTCGATGATGTGCGCCATGGCGGGTTCCGGCTTCGCGCCGTTCAGCACTCCGCATAGCGTCATTCGGAAGTCGCGAGGATGCGCGGCCGATGAGAGGTCCCGGGATCCCATCGGGACGCCGGACGACCGGCTCCGCGCGGTGGGGGCGTGTCCCTGCCAGGATGCGACCCGTGCCGGATGTCGTGGGAGCGGTCGCGGCGCTCCTCGCGGAGGCGGCCGAGACGGCGGTGATGCCCGTGTACGGGCAGTTGGCGGCAGATCCGCAGGAGAAGTCGCCGGGTGAATGGGTGACCGTGGCGGACCGGTCTGCCGAGGCCCGGCTGTCGCCGAGGCTGGCGGCCCTCCTCCCCGGCTCCGTCGTCGTGGGGGAGGAAGCGGCTTCAGCCGACCCGCGCATCACCCGGCACCTCGCCACCACGCGAGACGTGTGGTTGCTCGACCCGCTCGACGGCACGGTCAACTTCGCCGCGGGACGGCCTCCGTTCTCCATGATGGTGGCGCAGCTCCGGGACGGGGAAGCGGTCCGTGCTTGGCTTCTCGATCCCCTCACCGGCAGCCTCGCCGTCGCTGAACGCGGCGCCGGGGCGACCGTCGACGGCGACCCTGTGCAGATCGGCAGCCGTGGCGGCTCCGAGATCGTGCGCGGTGCCGTGCTCCGTCGGTTCCTGCCCCCGCCCATGATCGCCCGGGTCGAGCAGGTGGAGCGCGAGGACCCGCGTGTGGAACTGGGCGGCGGGAGCGGGTGCGCCGGCTCCGACTACCTGGACCTCGTCCGTGGAGAACTCGACTTCGTCCTCTTCTGGCGCACGCTCCCGTGGGATCACGTCCCGGGGGTCCTCTTTCTGACCGAGGCGGGCGGGATCGCCGGCCGGCTGGACGGACAGCCGTTCCGTGCTGCCGATTCTCATCGGCCCGGACTCCTGGTCGCCGGAGACGAGCACCTCTGGCACGCCTGCGCGAGGACCTTCGACCGTGAGCGGGCATGACCAGCCACACCGTGTCCAGGGTCCCGGGACGTCCAGCGGCGTGGTGGTGAGGAGAAGGACCGGTCCCGGTCATCGCGCGCGGCGGGTGATGGCATCGCTGGCTCTTGCTTGCGCGGTGCGAGTCGTGGCGATGATGGCGAGAGCGGCGATGAGGGCGCCGGCGACGCCGGTGATGGTCCACGCCAGTGGGGCCGCTGCGCTCAAGCCGTGCTGAACGGAGCCGCCCGCGGTGACTGTCGCGATTGCGCCGAACACGGCGACGCCGATCGCTTGTCCGGTCTGTCTTCCGGTGCTCCCGAGCGCGGAGGCGACACCGACCCGAGACCGAGGGAGGCCGGCGAGGATGACAGTGGTGATGGGTGCGTTGACCATGCCGAAACCGATGCCGAAGCAGAGGGAGGCGAGCAGGAGGAGCGGCAGCGGGCCGGCGGGGGAGGTGATGAGCAGAACGACGGATCCGATCGAGAAGCCGAGGCCGGCGATCACGAGCGGAGTACGCGGACCGCGTCGACCGGTGAGGCGCCCGGCGATCGGCGCGAGCACGATCGTGGCGATCGCAACCGGCAGGAGGCACAGTGCGGTCTGCAGCGGGGAGAGTCCGCGCAGCACCTGCAGCTGCAGGCCGGTGAGGAAGAGGAAGCCGGCCATCGTGGCGAGACCGATCACGGAGATCCCCAGGCCGAGGGAGAGCGGGTGGCTCCGGAACAGGTGAAGGTCGAGCAGAGGCGCTGGCGTTCGTCGTTCACGGCGTATGAACGCGAGTGAGCTGAGGATGGCGACGGCAGCCGCTCCGAGTACGGGGAAGGCTGCCCATCCGATGTTCGCCCCTTCGATCACGCAGAAGAGCAGGCTTGCCAGCGCGACGGTGGCGAGAGCCTGCCCTGGGAGATCCATCCGTCGATCCCGGTGCGCCGGAAACGCCGGGATGACGAGCGGTGTCGCGGCGATGGCGGCGATGCACAGCGGAAGCGGGGCGAGGAACACCGCTCGCCAACCGAGCGGGCCGACCAGCACGCCGCCGAGCAGCGGGCCGATGGCGAGGCTCGCGCCGTAGAC
Organism: Acidobacteriota bacterium; assembly: GCA_019352055.1. Lineage (GTDB taxonomy): Bacteria > Actinomycetota > Actinomycetes > Actinomycetales > Microbacteriaceae > Amnibacterium. The sequence continues at coordinate 4,814 of JABBOB010000016.1, read as the reverse complement.
CGAGCTCCAGACGCCGAGCGCGCCGGCACGGCGCCGTGGGTCGGGGTACGTCTCGGCCACGATGGAGATGGCCACTGGATTGAGCAGAGCCCCGAAGCCGCCCTGCAGCACTCGGTACGCGATCAGCAGGTTCGCGCTGGGAGCAGTGCTGCACAGGAGCGAGGCCGCGATGAAGCCGATCAGCCCGACGACGAACACCCTTCGGCGTCCGAATCGGTCCGCGAGGGCGCCCGACAGGAGCAGGAGCGAACCCAACACGAGCTGGTACGCGTCGATCACCCACTGCAACTGGCTCAGCGATGCGAGGAGGTCGGCCCGGATGGCGGGGAGCGCGAGGTTGACGATCGAGTTGTCGATCCCGATGGTGAGCTGGCTCAAGCAGCACACGGCGAGCACGACACCAGGCCGGACCTCTGCCGTGGTCCCGGATCGGTGATCGCGCACGACGACGCACCCTGCCTGGTGACGGTGCCACCCGTCCAACAACGATGCCGATTCGGCATCGATCGCATCAGCGGATCGATACAGTCCGGTCATGACGCCGACCCTCGACATCACGCCGCTGCGGAGCTTCGTCGCGATCGGGACATTCGGGGGCTTCCATCGCGCTGCTGCGGCACTGAACCTCACCCAGAGCGCGGTGAGCCGGCACGTCGCCGTCCTCGAGCGTGCCACCGGTCGGACGCTCATCGACCGTCGGGGCCGCCACGTCGCCCTCACCGAAGACGGTCGGCAACTCCGCACGGCGGCGGAACGGATCCTCGCAGCGCATGACGGCGCCGCAGCCCGCTACGCCCTTCCGTCACCGGAACAGCTCACCATCGCTTCAGCTGATCACGTGGCTGACGAGTTGCTCCCGTCACTCATCACACGGCTGCGCGAAGCGCTCCCCGGCGTCGACCTGCATCTACGAACAGGCCGTGGGCCCGAGCTGCGAGCTGCGGTCGACCGCGGGGACATCGATATCGCCATCGCCTTCACCGGCCTGACGTCGGATCCCGAGCATCCTCGTGGAGTCGCCCTGCGCTGGATCGCGAGCCCGACCCTCCGTTGGGAGAAGGATGGACCGGTGCCGCTGGTGAGCTTTCAACAGGACAGCGCGCTCAGGGCCGCGGCGTTCACCCTTCTGGCAGCACATGGACTCGAAGGCGACCTGGTCGGTGAGGCGCCCGACCTCGCAGGCGTGCACGCCCTCGTCCGCGCGGGCGCCGGCGTCGCCCTCCTCCCCCTGCTGGCTGGGCCGCCCGTGCACACCGTCGTCGTGCCCGCGCTTCCGCAAGCCCCACTCGCAGTACTCGACATCTCCAGCCGAAGCGATCTGACCGGTGAGGCCGCGGAGCGAGCACGGGAGGCGATCCAGCGCACCATCGAGTGCCGCGATCGACCGAGCCGATCCGACGGTGCGCTGTCGCTCCGGTAGTCGTCTCGGGACGCGCGGGCAGCGCGACCGGAGCCCGTCCCGGCCGAGGGAGGTCAGCGGCGCATCGATCGAGGTCTAGTCGGACAGCGAGACGACGAGCTTCGCGGCGGAGACCCCGTGCCGCTGTCGGTCCATCGCCGACTGGATGTCGTCCAGGCTCCGGCCGACCACCGTCGGCTTCGGCGTAGCGACGTAGCGTCCCTCGGAGAGGGCGGCAGGCAGGAAGTCCTGGAAGAGAGCGCGGCTCACCTCCGTGTTCTTGATCGAGGAACCGAAGATGTAGCCGAGCCCGACGCCGTGCGGTCGTGCGGCGACCTGAAGCGCGATGTTCGACGCGATCAGTCTGCGAGTGACGCGTGCGCGTTCGAACCGGCTTTTCGAGTCCTCGCCGAGCGTCTCGAAGGAGACCGGCGGGGTCGCGATCGCGACGAACTTCTTGCCGACGGCGTTCGCGAGGATCTTGACGCACGCCGGAGCGCCCGTGGTGCCGAAGGAGATCGCGCCGGCCAGGGTCCGGCCCTGGAGTGCTGTGCTGATGTCGGCGATGACGGTCCGGCTGTTGTAGTCGAAGACCAGACTCGCTCCGAGCGAGGTGACGTAGCCGAAGTTGCGGGGCGATGCCGTCGTGATCACCTCGTACCCGGCAGCGACGGCGAGCTGGATCGCGTTGCTGCCCACGCTCGTCGAACCGCCCCACACGAGCACGGTCCGCCCCGTGGGCCGCGCGGACGCGGATGGCAGCCGGAGGCCGAGCCGATGCTTCTCGAACAGTCCCGCCGCAGCCGTCGAGACCGCGAGGGGCAGGACCGCGGCGTCTTCGTAGCTCATCGACTCGGGGATGGGTGAGGCAAGTCGCTCGAGCACGACCGTGTACCGCTGGAACGCGCCTTCGGCGCCAGTGTTGGTGTCCTTGTCGGTGCCGACGGCCATGGCGAGCACCCGATCGCCCGTCTTGAACCGGGTGACGGCGCTGCCGACCTCGACGACTTCACCGGCGACGTCCGCGCCGAGCACGGTCGGGTACTTCAGCCACCCGTACGTGAGATTGCCCTCGACCTGGATGATCCAGTCGAGCGGGTTGATGGCGACCGCCTGGTTACGGACCACGCTCTGGTCGGGGCCGGGCTTCGTGGAGGGCGCGGCCGCGACCTCCAGCTTGCCGTGCTTGCGGGAGATCCAGGCAGCGGTGTTCGCGGGCTGATTCGTCATGGGGTCCGTCCCTTCGTGTGCTGATTGCACCTGGTGCAGTGGAGAAGATAGCGGGTGATTACACCAGGTGCAATGGGCGTGTTACGGTCGGCGCATGGGACGGTGGCAACCGAACGGGATGGAACGGCTGCAGGCGGCGGCGATGACGCTCTTCCAGGAGCGCGGCTACGCCGACGTGACGGTCGCGGACATCGCCGAGCGCGCGGGACTGACCAAGCGCAGCTTCTTCAACCACTTCGCCGACAAACGTGAGGTGCTCTTCGCGGGTGCGGCCGAACTGGAAGCGGAGGTCCGCAGGCACCTCGACGAGGCCGGCGATCAGCTGGGTCCGATGGAGCTGGCACTGCTCGCGCTCACCCTCGCGGGCGCCGACCTGTCGAGGTACGGACCGTTCAGCACCGTCCGGCGGGACATCATCGCGTCGGCGCCGGAGCTCCAGGAACGAAGCCTCATCAAGCTTTCGGCGCTCTCCGCTGCGATACAGGCAGGGTTGTCTGCACGCGGGGTGCGTCCGGGCACCGCGACGCTCGTGGCCGATTCGGCGGTGATCATCTTCAACCTCGCCTACGACTCCTGGGGCGACGACCCCTCGGTCGAGTTCGGCGCGCTCATGCGGCGATTCCTCGGAGAGTTGCGCGCGGCGATCTCGGCGCCTGCAGTCGCCGCTGACGCCGGTGGCGACGCGGCACCGCCGGCGCATGATGCGTGCATGCCGGCTCGAACGGGCCGTGAATCGTGAGCCGAGCGATCCCCGAGCCGTCATCGAGGTTCGGTCGCCCGGCACCCGTCGACGAGGGACACAGTGCGTCACGGCTCGAGCTGTTCTTCGACCTCGTCTACGTCTTCGGGTTCACGCAGGTCACCGCGTTGATGGTCCAATCCCATGACGCCTCTGCGGTACTGCAGGCACTCGTCGTGCTCGGGCTCCTCTGGTGGACGTGGGCGAACGCCAGCTGGTTCGCCAACGAGGTGAGTACGGATCGAGGACTCCCGCAGGTCGGCATGATCGTGACGATGGGCGTCGTGCTGATCGAGGCACTGGTCATCCCGCTTGCGTACGCCTCGTCGACCTCGCCCATGCCGGCTCTGACGATCGCTCTCGGATTCCTGATCGTGGGCATCGTGTTCACGACGAACTGGCTGGTCATCACAGGCAGGGACCCCCGCCTCCGGCGTCTGGTCCTGAGGTCGTTCCTCACCGCGACCGCGCCGTCGGCCGCGCTGCTCATCGTCGGTGCCCTGGTCGGCCCGCCGTGGCAGACCTTCGTCTGGTTGGGTGCGTTCCTGCTGGATGCGGGAATCATCTACGTCAACCTTCGAGCGAGTCCGCGGTTGAACTCGGCCGAGCACTTCGCAGAGCGGCATGAGCTGGTACTTCTGCTCGCGCTCGGCGAGTCGATCGTCTCGATCGGTGTGAGTGCTTCGACGCTGACCTTGGACCTCGCGCTCTTCGGTGAGGTGCTCTGCGCGCTGTCGCTGGCGGTCGCGTTGTGGTTCGCCTACTTCACCGGGCTTTCGGCATCAGCGCTGCGCGCACTGAAAGCGCAGGCGGGGGGAGAGCGGGGCGCGTCCGCGATCGACGCGTACACCTACCTTCATCTCGTACTGGTCACGGGGGTCATCTTGACCGCGGTCGGTATCCACGTCGCCATCGACCGAACCGGAGCGCCGGAGCTCGGGTATTTCGGTGCTGCGACGTTGAACGGCGGCGTAGCGGTGTACTTGCTCGGGACGATGTCGTTCTTACGACGCATGCGCGGTCCCTGGTTGATCGTCCGAATCGGGGGTGCTGCACTCACGGCTGTACTGATTCCTGTTGCAGCAGCCGTAGCTCCCGGTCTGGGCGTGCTGATGGTCGCAGCGCTGACGGTGATCGTCCTGGCGACCGAGCACGTCCGTGCGCGATCCGACTCACCTCCTGCCGGACCCCACGAGCCATGAGACCGGCTCGGGCAGCAGAAGGACCACGTGATCCATCCGGGGATTCGGGTGGTTCGGGGTCGCCGATCTCGCATTCCTGCCTACGGTCGACCTCCGTCTGCACCGCGCCCGTATCGGTTCGGCCGACCCCTGCCGATGAGGTCGCTGCAAACACGGTGCGCACAAGCGCCCACCGGGGCCCGAAGAGAAAAGCCCCGGCCGAAGAGTTCCTCTTCTGACCGGGGCCTTCGTTCTGCGCGCCTGG
>JABBOB010000015.1:330-48148 GCA_019352055.1 Acidobacteriota bacterium | reverse complement strand
CGCGCCGTCGAGCTCGATGGTCTTGTCGCTGTCCGCGGTGGAGCGCGTGAGGAAGGTCTCGCCCGACGCCAGGTCGCGGAAGACGATCGCGCGGTACTCGGGGTGGATGCCGGACTTCATGACGGAGGAACCTCTTCGGATCGAGATGTGTTCACCACGCTGTGTTGATCACGAGCGCGTCGAGGGCCGGCCGTCCAGGACGGCGGCGGGGCCACCGAAGCGGCCGACCGTCGATGGTAGCAGAGCGCGGAGGATGCGGGTCAGGACCCGGCGACCGCACGGGCCGCGTAGCGGCCGTCGCGCTCGGAGATCTCGACCGCCAGCCCGAACGTCGCACCGATTGCCTCGGACGTGATGGTCTCCGCGATCGGCCCGGCGGCGACCACCGCGCCGTGCTTGAGCAGCAGCGCGTGCGTGAACCCGAGCGGGATCTCCTCGACGTGGTGGGTCACCATCACCATCCCCGGGGCGAGGGGCGCGCTCGCGTAACCGCCGAGGAGCTGGAGCAGCTCCTCCCGCGCGCCGAGATCGAGGCTCGCGGCGGGCTCGTCCAGCAGCAGGAGCTCCGGGTCCGTCATCACGGACCGTGCGATCTGGACCCGCTTCTGCTCGCCGTCGGACAGGTCGCCGAAGCGGCGGTCGGCGAGGTGATCGAGGCGCCACTCGGCGAGCACGCGGTTGGCGCGCCGGACGTCGATGTCCTCGTACTGCTCGTTCCAGCGCCCCGTGACCGAGTAGGCGGCGGTGAGCACGACGTCGAGCACCGCCTCCGACGGCGGGATGCGCTTGGCCATCGCGCTGGAAGCGAAGCCGATGCGCGGTCGGATCTCGAAGACGTCGGTCTTCCCGAGCTCGGCGTCGAGCACCTGCACGGTGCCGCGCGTCGGGTGCATCAGCGCCGACGCGAGCTGCAGGAGCGTCGTCTTCCCTGCGCCGTTCGGGCCGAGCACCACCCATCGCTCGGCGCTGTCGACCGCCCACGACACGTGGTCGAGGATCGTGGTGGTTCCCCGGGTCAGCGTGACGTCGGAGAACTGGAGCACCACAGGCATGGCTGCAACCCTACGGCCAGCGAGGCCCCTGGTCCCTGCAGCCGCGGTCACACCAGCGAGCGGTAGATCTCCACGGTCTGCGCGGCGATGGCGTCCCAGTCGAACACCGCGCGGGCGCGTTCCCGACCGGCCGCGCCGTATCGGGCCGCCGTCGCCCGGTCCCGCACGGCAGCGCTGAGGATGCGTCCGAGGTCGGCGACGTAGCGCTCCGGGTCCGTCGGCGTGCCGGTGCCGTCCTGCACCTGGTCGATGGGCACCAGCCACCCGGTCTCGCCGTCGACGACGACCTCGGGGATGCCTCCGGTCGCCGTGCCGACGACGGCCGTGCCGCACGCCATCGCCTCGAGGTTCACGATGCCGAGGGGCTCGTAGACGGATGGGCAGACGAAGACGTCCGCGGCCGTGAGCAGCGCCGTCAGCTCGGCACGAGGGAGGATCCGCTCGATCCAGACCACCCCGCTGCGCTCCTGCTGCAGGTCGCGGACCAGGCCGGACACCTCGGCCATGATCTCCTTCGTGTCCGGTGCTCCTGCGCACAGCACCAGCTGCACGTCCGGCGGCAGCGCGGCGGCCGCACGGAGCAGGTACGGCAGTCCCTTCTGCCGCGTGATGCGCCCCACGAAGATCACGGTCGGCCGGTCGGGGTCGACGCCGAGGGAGCGGACCAGGTCGGGGTCGGGATTCGGCTGCCACGCGTTCAGGTCGATGCCGTTGTAGACGACGTGGAGGCGGGACGGGTCGACCGACGGGTAGGAGCGGAGGATGTCGTCGCCCATCCCCCGGCTCACCGCGATCACCGCATCGGCGGCCTCGTAGGCGATGCGCTCGATCTCGCTCGAGATCCGGTAGCCGCCGCCGAGCTGCTCGGCCTTCCACGGCCGCAGCGGCTCGAGGCTGTGCGCGGTGACGACGTGCGGCACGCCGTGCAGCAGCTGCGCGAGGTGACCGCCGGCGTTGGCGTACCAGGTGTGGGAGTGGACGAGGTCGGCGCCCGCTGCGCCCTGCGCCATCTGCAGATCGACGCCCAGGGTGGCGAGCGAGCCGTTGGCGCCGTCCAGCTCGGCAGGCGTGCGGTAGGCGGTGACGCCGGCTTCGTCGCGCGGTGCGCCGAAGCAGCGCACCTGGACCTCGATGCGGGTCCGCAGGGCCTTCGTCAGCTCGGCGACGTGCACCCCCGCTCCTCCGTAGATCTCCGGCGGGTACTCCTTCGTCAGCAGATCGACGCGCACGCGCGCCACGATAGACCCCGGGACGGCCGACGGACAGCCGCCCCCAATCCGCACGCTGATCGGGAATTTTCAGGATGACCGAATGTCCGTTGGGAGTACGGTGAGCGCCATGCCATCGAAGAAGATATTCGGCATCGTGCTCGCCGGCGGCGAGGGCAAGCGGCTCATGCCGCTGACCGAGGACCGGGCCAAGCCGGCCGTGCCGTTCGGTGGGGTCTACCGCCTGATCGACTTCGCGCTGTCGAACCTGCTGAACTCCGGGCTCACCCAGATCGTCGTCCTGACGCAGTACAAGTCGCACAGCCTCGACCGGCACGTCGCCGAGACCTGGCGCCTGTCCGGCCTCCTGAACTCGTACGTGGCGTCGGTCCCCGCCCAGCAGCGGCTCGGCAAGCGCTGGTACCTCGGCAGCGCGGATGCGATCTTCCAGAGCCTCAACCTCATCGGCGACGAGCAGCCCGACATCGTCGTCGTGGTCGGTGCCGACCACGTGTACCGGATGGACTTCAGCCAGATGATCGAGGCGCACATCGCCTCGGGCAGGAAGGCGACCGTCGCCGCGATCCGCCAGCCGATCGAGCTGGCCAACGCGTTCGGCGTGATCGACGTCGACCCGGACGACCCCACGAAGATCCACGAGTTCCTGGAGAAGCCGAGCGATCCGCGTGGGCTGCCGGACTCGCCGACCGAGGTGCTCGCCTCGATGGGCAACTACGTCTTCGACACCGACGCGCTGATCGCGGCGCTGGAGGCGGACGCCGAGCGTCCGGGCTCCAAGCACGACATGGGTGGCGACATCATCCCAGCGTTCGTCGCCGACGGCGAGGCCGGCGTCTACGACCTCAACCGCAACGAGGTGCCGGGGTCCACGGATCGCGACCGCTTCTACTGGCGCGACGTGGGTTCGATCGAGTCGTTCTACGACGCGCACATGGATCTCGTGTCCGCGCTGCCGGTGTTCAACCTCTACAACCGGCGCTGGCCGATCTACACCCAGACGCTCAACTCGCCGCCGGCGAAGTTCAACCGCGACTCCTACGGCAACAACACCGTGGTGCACGACTCGATCGTGTCGCCCGGCTCGCTCTTCTCCGGGTCCCGGATCCAGAACAGCGTGCTGGGCCCCTGGGCGATCGTCGAGTCGGGCGCGTCGGTGACGGACTCGGTCCTGTTCGACCGGGTCCGCATCGGTGCGGGCGCCGTCGTCCAGCGGGCGATCCTCGACAAGAACGCCGTGATCGCCGAGGGCGCCAGGGTCGGGGTGGAGCACGAGCGGGACCGCGAGCGCGGTCTGACCGTGACGGAGAGCGGCATCGTGGTCGTCGGCAAGGGCGTCCGGGTCGATCCCTGACTTCTGCCACGCTGGTGGCGTGAGCCGCCTCCTCGTGGTCCTGGACGTCGACTCGACGCTGATCGGCGAGGAGGTCGTCGACCTGCTCGCCGACGCCGCCGGCGTCGGTGGTGAGGTCGCCGCGATCACGGCTGCGGCCATGCGGGGGGATCTCGACTTCGCGGGCAGCCTCACCCGCCGCGTCGCGCTGCTCGAAGGACTGCCGGCGAGCGTGCTCGAGGAGGTGGGAGCCCGCGTCACGGTCACCGACGGCGTGCCCGACCTCATCGCCGCGATCCATGGATCCGGCGGGGTCGTCGGCGCCGTCTCCGGCGGCTTCCGGCAGGTCCTCGACCCGCTCGCCGTGGAGCTGGGGCTCGATCGCCGACACGCGAACGACCTCGAGATCGCAGGAGGCGTGCTGACGGGCAGGCTCCTCGGCGCGATCGTCGACGCCGACGAGAAGCGCGAGCGCCTCCTCCGGTGGGCCGAGGAGCTCGGCGCGGACCGCACGATGGCGATCGGCGACGGAGCGAACGACCTGCTGATGATGTCCGCGGCCACGCTGTCGGTCGCGTTCGACGCGAAGCCGGCGGTCCGGGCGCAGGCGGACGTGTGCCTGCCCGGCCGGTCGCTGCGTCCGGTGATCGGCCTGCTCTGAGCGGGGCTAGTGGCCCATGCCGAGGCCGCCGTCGACCGGGATGATCGCGCCGGAGATGTAGGACGCGTCGTCGGAGGCGAGCCAGACGACGGCCTTGGCGACGTCGTCGCCCGAACCGAAGCGGGCGGCCGGGATCCGGCCGAGGTAGTCCTTCTGCTGGTCGTCCGGCAGCGCCGCCGTCATGTCCGACTCGATGAACCCCGGGGCCACGACGTTCGCGGTGATGCCGCGGGCTCCGAGCTCGCGGGTGAGCGAGCGGGCGAACCCCACGAGCGCCGCCTTCGAGGAGGCGTAGTTCACCTGGCCGGCGGAGCCGAGCATCCCGACGACGCTCGAGATCAGGATGACGCGGCCGAACCGGGCACGGAGCATGCCCTTGGAGGCGCGCTTCACGACCCGGAACGCACCACCCAGGTTCGTCGCGACGACGGAGTCGAAGTCCTCCTCGCTCATCCGGAGGAGCAACGTGTCCTTGGTGATGCCGGCGTTCGCGACGACGACCTCCACGGTCCCGAGCTCGGCCTCCACGACGCGGAAGGCCGCGTCGAGGGACGCCGCGTCCGTGACGTCGGCCTGCACGGACAGCACGCCTTCGGGCCCCGATCCGCTCCTGGACGTGATGGCGACCCGGTGGCCGTCTGCGGCGAACGCGAGCGCGATCGCGCGGCCGATGCCGCGGTTGCCGCCGGTCACGAGGACGGTGCGCTGGGTCAAGGGGGCGTCTCCTTCCGCGAGGCTTCCGAGAGCCTACTGATCGGGTGTCGTGCGTCGCTCCGGCGGCGTAGGTTTGCAGGACCGTGGCACAGAACGCCGTGCAGTCCGCGACTGCCCTCCCAGCATCACCGGTCGACGACCGGAAGAAGCGCATGCGTCAGTACTCCACCGCCATGTCCCTTCGCATGGCGTGCCTGATCCTCGTGTTCTTCGTGCCGTGGGAGCTGAAGATCGTGTTCGGCATCGGCGCGGTCGTGCTGCCCTACATCGCCGTGGTCCTCGCGAACGCCGGATCGAGGATCGGCACGGTCGCCATCGCCCCGGGCCCGCTCCCGCAGGCTGCGATCGAGCCGAAGCGGATCGAGTGAGCGCACCCGCCCGGCACACCTGCTCCCGTGCCGGCTGCCGGGCCCCGGCGACGAGTGCGATCGAGTGGCGCAACCCCCGGATCCACGCCGGCGATCGAGTCAAGGTGTGGCTCGCCTGCGACGAGCACGTCGCCGTGCTCCGCGACTTCCTCGCGGCCCGCGCCTTCCCGCTCGAGGTGAAGGCGCTCGGCGCACCGGCCGACCCGGTACGCTGACGGCCCCGTGGAGCAGTTCGGCCGGATCCTCAGAGCACTCGTCTCCGACGGCCGCTGGTACCGCTATCTCGCCCTCGCCGTCGCGTTCGCGATCGGTTGCGGGCTGCTGTCCTGGTGGCAGTTCTCCCGACGCGCCGAGACCGCCGCGGCGAACGCGCTGATCTCGCACAACGCGTCCGCGGCTCCGGTCCCCCTCACCGACCTGCTGACCTCGACGACCGCCTGGCGATCGACGCTGCAGTGGCGGACGGTTCGGGTGCAGGGCACCTACCTCGCTCAGGACCAGCTGCTCGTGCGCAACCGGGTGGACCCCAACGGCGACCCGGGCTTCGAGGTGCTGACCCCCCTCCGGCTCGCCGACGGCTCGGTGTTCGTGCTCGATCGGGGCTGGGTCCCGGTCGGGACGAAGCAGGATCGGCCCGACTCCGTGCCTGCTGCCCCGTCCGGCACCGTGACCGTGCTGGCGCGCCTCCAGAGCGACGAGGGTCCGCTGGCGGGCCGCACGGCGCCGTCGGGCGAGATCCCCTCGATCGATCTGCAGCAGGTCGCGAAGGACGTTCGCGCGACGACCTACACCGGGGCGTACGGCCAGGTGCGGTCGGAGTCGCCCGCCCCGGCGAGCACGCCGCAGCGGATCGAGCCGCAGGCCGCCAGCACCGGGGTCGACGAGGGCACCCACCTGTCGTACGCGATCCAGTGGATCGTCTTCGCGCTGCTCGGCTTCGGTGCGCTCGGCTGGTCGATCCGCCGCGACCTCCTCGACACCGGCGACGAGGTCGTCACCGCTGCGGAGGAGCGCGCCGAGGTGCGCCGCTCGAAGCGAGCTCCTTCCGACGAGGCCGTCGAGGACGAGCTCACCCGCACGAGGTGACGGGACCTAGCTGACGCTGATGAGCTCCGCGTACTCGGGGGTCCACAGGTCCTCGGTGCCGTCCGGCATGATCAGCACGCGCTCCGGGTTCAGCGCCTCCACGGCGCCCTCGTCGTGGCTCACGAGCACCACCGCTCCGGTGTAGTTCGCGAGCGCGCCGAGGATCTCCTCACGACTGGCGGGGTCGAGGTTGTTTGTCGGCTCGTCGAGCAGCAGCACGTTCGCCGCGGAGACGACCAGCATCGCGAGGGCGAGCCGGGTCTTCTCGCCGCCGGACAGCACCCCGGCCGGCTTGTCGCCGTCGTCGCCGGTGAACAGGAACGAGCCGAGCACGCGCCGCGCCTCCGTCGAGGTGAGGTTCGGTGCGGCGGACACCATGTTCTCGAGCACCGAGCGCTTGACGTCGATGGTCTCGTGCTCCTGCGCGTAGTACCCGATGCGGAGCCCGTAGCCGGGCTCGAGCTGCCCCGTGTCGGGCTGGTCGACGCCGGCCAGGATGCGGAGCAGCGTCGTCTTGCCCGCACCGTTCAGCCCGAGGATGACGACCTTCGAACCGCGGTCGATCGCCAGGTCGACCGCGGAGAAGATCTCGAGCGAACCGTAGGACTTCGAGAGGTCCGAGGCCATGAGCGGCGTCTTGCCGGAGGGCGCAGGATCGGGGAACCGCAGCTTGGCGACGCGTTCCACCTGGCGGACCTCCTCGAGCCCCGACAGGAGGCGCTCGGCGCGACGCACCATGTTCTGGGCCGCGACCGCCTTGGTGGCCTTCGCGCCCATCTTGGCCGCCTGCAGCTGCAGCGCCCCCGCCTTCTTCTCGGCGTTCTGCCGCTCTCGCTTGCGCCGCTGCTCGTCGCCCTCGCGCTGCTTCAGATACTGCCGCCAGCCCATGTTGTAGACGTCCAGCACCTGCCGGTTCGCGTCCAGGTAGAAGACGCGGTTCACGACCTCGCCGACGAGATCGACGTCGTGGCTGATCACGATCACGCCGCCCCGGTACTGCTTCAGGAAGTCGCGCAGCCAGATCACGGAGTCCGCGTCGAGGTGGTTCGTCGGCTCGTCCAGGATCAGCGTGCGGGCGTCGGAGAAGAGGATGCGCGCCAGCTCGATCCGGCGGCGCTGCCCGCCGGACAGGGTCTTCAGCGGCTGGTCGAGGATCCGGTCCGGCAGCGACAGGTTGGAGGAGATCGACGCCGCCTCCGCCTCCGCGGCGTAGCCGCCACGGGCGAGGAACTCCTCCTCGAGCGCCGCGTAGCGGTTGATCGCCTTCTCCGCCACGACCGGGTCGGCCGACCCCATGCGCTCGGTGGCCTCCGCCATCTGGAGCGTGACCGTCCCGAGCCCGCGGGCGTCCAGGATGCGGGTGCGAGCGAGCTGCTCGGGGTCGCCGGCACGCGGGTCCTGCGGCAGGTAGCCGATCTCGCCCCAGCGCTCCACGCGACCGTCCGCCGGCTGCAGGTCGCCCGCGAGCACCTTCGTCAGCGTGGTCTTGCCGGCGCCGTTGCGGCCCACGAGCCCGACCTTGTCGCCGTCGGAGACGCGGAACTCGACATCGGCCATGAGCCGGCGAGCGCCGACGGTGATCTCGAGGCCGTGCACAGCGAGCATGACGGGCTCCTTTGAAGATGGTCGACTTGGACGCTATCGACGGCGATCGGGCCGGGAGCTTGTGGATGAGACACAGATCAGCGGTCCTGGCAGCCCTTTAGTGTAGTTCTGCGCCGGCAGCTCGTCGGCCGCAGAAGGAGCCGCCCGGTGTCGCTGTCCCTCGCCCCCTCCCGCCCGGTCCTCGCGGACCGCGTCCTCCCCCGGTCGGTCGCGACCGATGCGGCGCTCGTCGTCGGAGGCGCGGCGCTCACCGCGGCGCTCGCCCAGCTGGCGGTCCCGCTCTGGCCGGTCCCCGTCACCGGCCAGACGCTGGCGGTCCTGCTCGTCGGGGCCTCGCTCGGCGCCACGCGCGGCGCGGTGTCGATGGCGCTCTACGCCCTCGCCGGTGCGCTCGGCGCGCCGATCTTCTCGGACCACACGGCGGGGACCGCCGTGCTGCTCGGCCCGACCGGCGGGTACATCGTCGGCTTCGTGCTCGCGGCCGCGTTCACCGGCTGGCTCGCGCAGCACCGCTGGGAGCGAGGGCTCGCGCGGGGGCTGCTGGCGTTCGTCGGCGGCTCGGTCGTCGTGTTCCTGGTGGGGCTCCCCTGGTTGAAGGTCGCCCTGGACCTGACCTGGCTGCAGACCCTCCAGGGCGGGCTCGTCCCGTTCGTCGTCGGCGGTCTCGTCAAGGCCGCCCTCGCCGCGCTCCTGCTCCGCGGGGCCTGGGCGCTCGTCGACCGCGCGGACGCGCTCAAGCGCTGACCGACCCGCTCGCTCATGCGAAGAGCCGCCCGACTCGGAGTCGGGCGGCTCTTCGCATGAGCGCTGCGTCAGATCTGGAAGCCGATCGCGCGCATCATGTCCTTGCCGTCGTCGGTCATCTTCTCCGGGCCCCAGGGCGGCATCCACACCCAGTTGATCCGGAACCGCTCGACGTGGCCGTCGAGCGCCTGGGCGGTCTCGTCCTCGATCACGTCGGTCAGCGGGCAGCCGGCGGACGTCAGCGTCATGTTGATGACGAGCGCGTCGTTCTCGTCGTCCCAGTTCAGGTCGTAGATCAGCCCGAGATCGACGACGTTCACCCCGAGCTCGGGGTCGACGACGTCCTTCAGCGCCTCGGAGATCTCGTCGAACCGCTCCGGCGCGAGCTCGCTGACCATCAGGCCGATGCCGCCGCGGCGGCGACGTAGCGGTCGTAGCCCTCGTCCTCGAGACGGTCGGCCAGCTCGGGGCCGCCCTCCTCGGCGACGCGACCGGCCACGAACACGTGCACGAAGTCCGGCTTGATGTAGCGCAGGATCCGCGTGTAGTGCGTGATGAGCAGCACGCCGAGGTCGGAGGACTCCTTCGCGCGGTTCACGCCTTCGGAGACGATCTTCAGCGCGTCGACGTCGAGACCCGAGTCGGTCTCGTCCAGCACGGCGAACCTCGGCTTCAGCAGCTCGAGCTGCAGGATCTCGTGCCGCTTCTTCTCGCCGCCGGAGAAGCCCTCGTTGACGTTGCGCTCGGCGAAGGTGCTGTCCATCCGCAGCGCCTCCATCGACTGCCGCACGTCCTTCACCCAGCCGCGGATCGCCGGCGCCGTCCCGTCGATCGCGGTCTTCGCGGTCCGCAGGAAGTTCGAGACGGTGACGCCGGGGATCTCGACCGGGTACTGCATCGCGAGGAAGAGGCCGGCACGGGCGCGCTCGTCCACGGTCATGGCGAGGACGTCCTGCCCGTCGAGCCTGATCGAGCCCGAGTCGACCTTGTACCGCGGGTGGCCCGCGATCGTGTAGGCGAGGGTCGACTTCCCGGAGCCGTTCGGCCCCATCACCGCGTGGGTCTCGCCGCTCGAGATGGCGAGGTCGACGCCGCGCAGGATGGGCTTGGTGCCCTGGTCGGTCTCGATGGAGACGTGGAGATCGCTGATGGCGAGGGTGGACATGCGTGTTCCTCCTGGTGGTCCGCCGTCAGGCGGGAAGCTGGTCGGCGGGCACCGGTGTGGGGTCGACGAGCACGTCGTCCCCCTCCACGGTGACCCGGAAGACGGGTACCGGCTGGTAGGCCGGCAGGGTGAGCGGGCGGCCCGTCCGCAACGAGAACCTCGAGCCGTGGGCCCAGCACTCGAGGGTGGGCCCGTCGGTTCCGCCGTCCTCGACGAATCCCTCCGCGAGGGAGATGTCGCCGTGCGTGCAGGTGTCGCCGAGCGCGAAGACGTCGCCGTTCGCGTCCTTGACGACCGCGACCGGGACGCCGCCGACGAGGACCCGCACGGCGGTGTCCTGCTCGAGGTCGTCCAGCGCGCAGACGCGCTCCGCGGCCATCAGGAGGCCGATCCCTCGAGCTCGGCCTCGATCGCCTCGTGGAGGCGCACCTCCAGCTCGGGCACGCCGATCTTCTGCACGATGGAGGAGAGGAACCCGCGCACGACGAGACGCCGCGCGATCTCCTCGGGGATGCCGCGGGCCTGCAGGTAGAACAGCTGCTCGTCGTCGAAGCGCCCGGTCGCGGACGCGTGCCCGGCGCCGGCGATGTCGCCGGTCTCGATCTCGAGGTTGGGGACGGAGTCCGCGCGGGTGCCCTCGGACAGGACCAGGTTGCGGTTCTGCTCGTACGAGTCGGTGCCCGTCGCGTCAGGGCCGATCAGCACGTCGCCGATCCAGACCGTGTGCGCGCCCTCGCCCTGCAGCGCGCCGCGGTACTCGACGCGACCCTTCGTGTGGTCCCCCTTGTGGAAGAGGAAGACCTGGCTCTCGAGGTGCTGCGCCGCGTCGGCGAAGTACACACCGAGCAGGTCGCCGTCCGCGCCCGAGCCCGCGAGCGTCACGGAGGGGTTCACCCGCACGACGGAGCCGCCGAACGAGACGACCACGTGCTTCAGGTGCGCGTCGCGGCCGACCTGCGCGAAGTGGTTCGCCACGTGCTTCGCGCCGTCGGCCCAGTCCTGCAGGGACACGACCGTGAGGTCGGCTCCGTCGCCGACGAGGATCTCGACGTTCTCGGCGAGGTGGGCGTCCCCCCGGTTGTCGAGCACCACGACGCCCTTGGAGAACCGGGACGCGTCGATGATCGTGTGCGCACCCCGGGCGATCCCGCCGAGGCCGGAACGGACGATCGTCGCGCCGGTCGGCTCCTCGCCCGTCAGTCGCACCAGCAGGGCCTCCCGGAACGACGACCACGCGTTCGCGGCGGCCTTGTCCTCGGGGATGCCGGCCGTTCCGATCCGCTCGTCGTCGCGACCCACCCAGGTGATCTCGGCGCCACCCGAGGTGGTGGCCGCGATCTCGTAGCGGGTGCCGTCGAGCTCGCCGTCGATCAGGTCCGCGAGGTCCGCGATCGGGGTGAGCTTCCAGGTCGCCTCGCGCCCGGTCACCGGCGGGAAGGCCGTGACATCGGTGGAGGAGAACCGGGCGTTGCGCGTCTGCACCGGCACGTACCCGTGCCCCGAGGTCGCGTCCGCGATGATCGCGGGCCGTGTCCCGGTTCCCGTGACCTCCTCGATGGTGTCGCCCCGGGCGGGGTGCGCCGCATCCGTCGACAGCGATGCGATCTCCGGCTTGTCCGCCACCTAGCCGACGCTCCCTTCCATGCCCATCTCGATCAGCTTGTTCAGCTCGAGCGCGTACTCCATCGGCAGCTCGCGCGCGATGGGCTCGATGAAGCCGCGCACGATCATCGCCATGGCCTCGTCCTCGGGCATGCCGCGACTCATCAGGTAGAACAGCTGCTCCTCGCTCACCCGCGAGACGGTCGCCTCGTGGCCGAGCTGCACGTCGTCGACGCGGATGTCGATCGCCGGGTAGGTGTCCGAGCGGCTGATCGTGTCGACGAGCAGGGCGTCGCACCGCACGGTGTTCGCCGAGTGGTGCGCGTTCGCGTCCACCCGGACCTCGCCGCGGTAGCCGGCCCGGCCGCCGCCGCGCGCGATCGACTTGGAGACGATCGACGACTGCGTGTACGGCGCCATGTGGATCATCTTGGCGCCGGCGTCCTGGTGCTGGCCGGGGCCTGCGAAGGCGACGGAGAGGGTCTCGCCCTTGGCGTGCTCCCCCACCAGGTAGATCGACGGGTACTTCATCGTGACCTTGGACCCGATGTTGCCGTCGATCCACTCCATGGTCGCGCCCTCGTGGGCGATCGCCCGCTTGGTGACGAGGTTGTAGACGTTGTTCGACCAGTTCTGGATGGTCGTGTACCGCACGCGGGCGTTCTTCTTCACGATGATCTCGACGACCGCGGAGTGCAGCGAATCGCTCTTGTAGATCGGTGCCGTGCAGCCCTCGATGTAGTGCACGTAGGAGCCCTCGTCCGCGATGATCAGCGTCCGCTCGAACTGGCCCATGTTCTCGGTGTTGATCCGGAAGTACGCCTGCAGCGGGATGTCGACGTGCACGCCAGGGGGCACGTAGACGAAGGAGCCGCCGGACCACACCGCGGTGTTCAGCGCGGCGAACTTGTTGTCGCCGGCGGGGATGACCGTGCCGAAGTACTCCTCGAAGAACTCGGGGTGCTCCTTCAGGGCGGTGTCCGTGTCCATGAAGATCACCCCCTTCTCCTCCAGCTCCTCCTGGATCTGGTGGTAGACGACCTCGGACTCGTACTGGGCCGCGACGCCGCCGACGAGGCGCTGCCGCTCCGCCTCCGGGATGCCGAGCCGCTCGTAGGTGTTCCGGATGTCCTCGGGGAGGTCCTCCCAGGTCTGCGCCTGCTTCTCGGTGGACTTCACGAAGTACTTGATGTTGTCGAAGTCGATCCCGGTGAGGTCCGCGCCCCAGGTCGGCATCGGCTTCCGGCCGAACATCGTGAGGCCCTTGAGCCGGTTCTTCAGCATCCACTCGGGCTCGCTCTTGCGAGCGGAGATGTCGGCGACGACGGCGGAGTTGATCCCGCGTCTCGCGGAGGCGCCGGCGACGTCGGAGTCGGCCCAGCCGAACTCGTAGACACCGAGCCCCTCGAGCTCTGGGCGGTCGATCAGCACATCTGACATGACAGGTGCTCCTCTCCTTACCGGTACCGAACGTGTCGGCGTGATCCCGCATTCCGCCGGAGCACGATCGCTCCGGCGAGATCCGGCCGCGGACGGGCGTCCGTCCACGTCTCCAGGCTCGCATGCGGCGATGCCCTGGACCCGCCGGTCCCCGTCCTCCGGGCGGCCGGCCGAACGCCGATCCTACCGCCGTGGGGTCGGTGGCGGATGTGGGTCGGCTTCAGCGCACCACGGCGTCGATCGGGTGCCCGGCGGGGACGTCGCGCAGGGGGATCACGCGCCCGAACAGCGCGGGATGCGTGTCGAGCAGCACGCGGAGCACGCCGACCCAGACCAGGGCCGCGCCGAGCAGGTGGATCACCACGAGGCCGCCCGGCACGCCGGTCACGGCCTGCACGATCCCGACGACCGCCTGCGCGGCCAGGACAGCGAGCAGCACCGTGACTCGCCTCGCGGCGAGCGCCGCGCCCTCCCGGCGCAGCTGGAGCAGCAGCACGGCCGCCAGGACGATCACGACGACCGCGGACGACCCGTGCACGACGGCGATGGCCGTCCAGCTGATGCCGATCCGGTGCACCTCCGCTGAGTCGCCCGAGTGCGGACCCGCGCCCGTGACCACGGTGCCGAGGACGACGAGCACCGCGGCGGCCGCCGCGAGGGCCCAGGCGATCGCTCCCGATCGCGGCGTCACGGCCTTCGCCGCGGCCGACTGGCGGGCGCGGTGCCAGGCGAGCGTGGTCGTCGTCAGCAGGGCGAAGGCGAGGAGGAAGTGCAGCGCGACCACGTAGGGGTTGAGCTTCACGAGGACCGTGATGCCGCCAGCGACCGCGTTCACCAGGACGAGCCAGAACTGCGACCACGTGAGCCGGGCGAGAGCCCGCTGCCAGCGCCGCTGCAGCGCCGCTGCCACGATCGCCCAGCCCACCGCCAGCACGAGCACGCTCGTGAGCACCCGGTTGCCGAACTCGATCGCGCCGTGGATGCCGAGGGCCGGAGTCGTGGTGAGCGATCCCGCCTCGCAGACGGGCCAGGTCGGGCAGCCGAGGCCCGACCCGGTCACGCGGACGACACCGCCGGTCACGATGATCAGGATGCTGACGACCAGCGCCGCGGTGGTCCCCCAGCGCAGCGCGCGGGCGCCGAGCGTCACGCGGTCGGCGAGCCGTGCGAACGGGGTCCGCGGACGGGGCCGCTCCGTGATGCCGGTCATCGGAACAGCAGCGCGTCGACCGCGATGCCGAGGAACACCAGCGACAGCGACCCGATCGAGGCATGGAAGACCCGCATCGGCGCGACCTCCTCGCCGGCGAGGGCGCGGGCGTACAGGCGGTGCGTCTCCAGGACGAACCAGCCGCCGGCGCCGAGCGCGGTCACCGCGTAGATCGGGCCCATGCCGGCCACGGGGATGAGGAGCAGCGAGCACGCGAGGGTCGCCCAGGCGTAGAGGACGGTCTGCAGGCCGACCTGGGTCTGGGAGCGCACCGCGCCGAGCATCGGCACGCCGACCGACGAGTAGTCGTCGCGGTACCGCATCGAGAGCGGCCAGTAGTGCGGCGGTGTCCAGAGGAAGATCAGCGCGAACAGCACCCAGGCCGCCGGCGAGAGGGTGCCGGTGACGGCGGCCCAGCCGATCAGCACCGGGAAGCACCCGGCGATGCCGCCCCAGATGATGTTCTGGCTCGTGCGGCGCTTGAGCCACATCGTGTAGACGAAGACGTAGAAGCCGATGGCGGCGAGGGACAGGGCCGCGGCGAGCCACGTCGTCAGGAGGCCGAGGAGCAGCGTCGACACGACGGTGAGCAGCACCGCGAAGACCAGCGCCTGCCGGGGGGTGAGGTCCCCCGTGACGAGCGGGCGGTGCCGGGTGCGGTGCATCACCCGGTCGATGTCGCGGTCGACGACCATGTTGAACGCGTTCGCCGCGCCGGCGGACAGGGTGCCCCCGACGAGCGTCGCCGCCACGACGAGCAGGTCCGGCACCCCGTGCACAGCGAGGACCATCACCGGGACGGTCGTCACCAGCAGCAGCTCGACGACCCGCAGCTTCATCAGCGCGACGTAGCCCCTGGCCTGCCGGCCGATGGGTACGCCCTCCCGCCGGGCGGCCTGGGCCTGCCCGTCGGACGCCCTGACCGTCGTGCTCACTGCTGAGGATTGTAGGTGAATCGACCTGCACTCGGAGCCGTCGTTCATCGAACCGGGGCAGCATCGATGCGGCACCCGACGGTCGTCCTGCCGTCAATAGACTGGCTTTCGGCCTTCGTACAGCCCCCGCTTATGGACTCCACCGACGGAAGGATCGTCGTGACCGACGTCAAGACCCGCACCAGCACGGACCTCGAGTGGACGGAGCTGGACCAGAGAGCGGTCGACACCGGCCGTGCGCTCGCCGCGGACGCCGTGCAGAAGGCCGGCAACGGCCATCCCGGCACCGCGATCAGCCTCGCGCCACTCGCCTACCTGCTGTTCCAGAAGGTCATGCGGCGCGACCCGTCCGACAGCACCTGGCTCGGACGCGACCGCTTCATCCTGTCCAACGGGCACTCGTCCCTGACCCAGTACGTGCAGTTCTACCTCGCGGGATACGGGCTGGAGCTCGAGGACCTGCAGCAGCTGCGGCAGTACGGCTCGAAGACGCCCGGCCACCCCGAGTACGGGCACACCGACGGCATCGAGATCACCACCGGTCCCCTCGGCTCCGGCCTCGCCGCGTCCGTCGGGTTCGCCTACGCCTCGCGCTTCGAGCGCGGGCTGTTCGACCCGGATGCGGCCGCAGGCGAGAGCCCGTTCGACCACTTCATCTACGCGATCGCGGGCGACGGCGACATCGAGGAGGGCGTCACCAACGAGGCCTCCTCCCTCGCCGGCACGCAGCAGCTCGGCAACCTGATCGTGTTCTACGACGACAACCAGATCTCGATCGAGGACGACACGAACATCGCCCTCTCGGAGGACGTCGCGGCGCGCTACGAGGCGCTCGGCTGGCACGTGCAGACGGTGGACTGGAAGTCCGGTGCCGACTACCACGAGGACGTGCCCGCGCTCTACGCCGCGATCCTCGCCGCGCAGCAGGTGACGGACAAGCCGTCGTTCATCGTGCTGAAGACGGTCATCGGCTGGCCGTCGCCGACGCTCCGGAACACCGGCAAGATCCACGGCTCCGCGATGGGCGACACCGAGATCAAGGGACTGAAGCAGGCGCTCGAGCTCGACCCGGAGAAGACCTTCGACGTCGCACCCGAGGTGCTGGCGCACACCCGCCAGGCGGTCGACCGGGGCAAGGCCCTGCACGCGGACTGGAACGAGGCGTTCGACGCCTGGGCCGGCGCGAACGCCGACCGGAAGGTGCTGCTCGACCGGGTGCTGAAGGGCGACCTCCCCGACGACGCGTTCGACGACGTCCCCGTCTTCCCGGCGGGCAAGGCGGTGTCGACGCGCGTCGCATCGGGCAAGGTCATCAACGGGATCGCGAAGCACGTCCCGGAGTTCTGGGGCGGCTCGGCGGACCTGGCCGAGTCGAACAACACCACCATCGAGGGCGTCGGCAGCTTCCTGCCGCCGGAGCGGGCGACGGCGATGTGGAAGGCGGACCCCTACGGGCGCGTCCTGCACTTCGGTATCCGCGAACACGCGATGGGCAACATCCTGAACGGCATCGTGCTGCACGGGAACACCCGCGTCTTCGGCGCGACGTTCCTCATCTTCAGCGACTACATGCGCCCGCCGGTGCGCCTGGCCGCGCTGATGAAGGCGCCGACCATCTACGTCTGGACCCACGACTCGGTGGCCCTCGGCGGCGACGGACCGACCCACCAGCCGGTCGAGACCCTGTGGGCACTCCGCCTCATCCCGGGCCTCGACATCGTCCGCCCCGGCGACGCGAACGAGACCGCTGCGGCGTGGAAGCAGATCATGTCGCGCCGAATGGGCCCCGCCGGACTCGCGCTGAGCCGTCAGAACCTGCCCGTCTTCGAGCGCGGCGACGGCGAGGCGTCCGGCGACGTGTACGCCTCGGCCGACGGCGTCGCGAAGGGCGCCTACGTGTTCGCCGCGGCGAAGCACGGCACGCCCGACGTGATCCTGATCGCGACGGGATCCGAGCTGCAGGTCGCCGTCGAGGCGCGTCTGAAGCTCGCGGAGGAGGGCATCGACGCATCGGTCGTGTCCGCGCCGAGCCTCGAGTGGTTCGACGAGCAGAGCGCCGAGTACCGCGAGACGGTCATCCCGGCGGGCGTCAAGGCGCGCGTCTCCGTCGAGGCGGGCGCGACGCTGGGCTGGGCGAAGTACATCGGCGACCAGGGCCGGGCGGTCGGGATCGACCACTTCGGCGCGAGCGCGGACGGCGACTTCCTGCTGCAGGAGTTCGGCATCACCACGGAGCACGTCGTGGCCGCCGCGAAGGAATCACTGGGCCGCTGACGCGGTTCCCCGATACGGATTCAAGGAGCTGACATGAGCATCACGCAGGACATCAAGGATTCCGGTACCACGGAGTCGAACACCGCCGCCCTCTCCAAGGCCGGCGTGAGCATCTGGCTCGACGACCTCTCGCGCGAGCGGATCGTCTCGAAGAACCTGCAGGCGCTGATCGCCGAGAAGAACGTCGTCGGCGTCACGACGAACCCGACGATCTTCGCCGCCGCGCTGTCCAAGGGCGACACGTACGACGAGCAGGTCAGAGAGCTGAAGGCCAAGGGCGGCGACGTCGCGCAGGCGATCTTCGAGATCACGACCAGGGACGTCTCGGACGCCGCGGACGTGTTCAAGGGCGTCTACGAGTCGTCGCACGGCTACGACGGCCGGGTCTCCATCGAGGTGTCGCCCGAGCTGGCGCACGACACCGACGCGACGATCTCGGAGGCGAAGCGTCTCTGGAGCACGATCGAGAAGCCCAACGTGATGATCAAGATCCCGGCGACGGTCGAGGGCCTGCCGGCGATCACGGCGGCCATCGCCGCCGGAATCAGCGTCAACGTCACGCTGATCTTCTCGCTGGAGCGCTACAAGGCGGTGATCGACGCCTACCTCGAAGGGCTCTCCCAGGCGCACGCAGCGGGCATCGACCTGTCGACGATCCACTCGGTGGCGTCGTTCTTCGTGTCGCGGGTCGACACCGAGATCGACAAGCGGCTCGACGCGATCGGCACGGACGAGGCGAAGGCGCTGAAGGGCAAGGCGGCCGTCGCGAACGCGCGGCTCGCCTACGAGCTGTTCGTCGACGCGTTCGGCTCCGAGCGGGCGATCGCGCTGCAGGAGCAGGGTGCCAACCGACAGCGTCCGCTCTGGGCGTCGACCGGGGTCAAGGACCCGGCACTGCCGGACACGTTCTACGTCGTCGACCTCGTCACCCACGGCGTCGTCAACACCATGCCGGAGAAGACGCTCGACGCGGTCGCCGATCACGGCGACGTCACGGGCGACACGATCGTGGGCAGGTACGACGCGGCGCGGGAGGATCTCGCGAAGCTGAAGACGGCGGGCGTCGATCTCGACGAGGTCACCGCACTGCTCGAGCGGGAGGGCGTCGAGAAGTTCATCGTGTCCTGGCACGAGCTCACCGACACCGTCACCACGGCGCTCGAATCCGCCTGACCACCACCGCTGACCGGCCGGCGCCCTCGGGGCGCCGGCCGTCTGCATGAGAAGGAGGTGCCGGTGAACTCGCCCCTCGTGAGCCCCGGCTCGAACCCGCTGCGCGTCCCCGTCGACCGGCGGCTGAACCGCATCGCGGGTCCGTCCGCCCTCGTGATCTTCGGGATCACCGGCGACCTGGCCCGCAAGAAGCTGATGCCGGCGATCTACGACCTGGCGAACCGCGGCCTGCTGCCGCCCGGCTTCGCGCTCGTCGGGTTCGCCCGGCGGGACTGGACGGACACGCAGTTCGCGGCGGTCGTGCGGGAGGCCGTCGAGGCGTCCGCGCGCACCCCGTTCCGGGAGGAGGTCTGGCAGCAGCTCGCCCGCGGCATCCGTTTCGTGCAGGGCACCTTCGACGACCCGGCGGGCTACGACCGGCTCCGGGAGACGCTCGACCACCTCGAGACGGAGCGCGGCACGCTCGGCAACGCGGCGTTCTACCTCTCGATCCCGCCGCGCGACTTCCCGCAGGTCACCGAGCACCTCTCCTCGGCCGGTCTGGCGGAGCAGCGCGACGGGCGGTGGCGCCGCGTCGTGATCGAGAAGCCGTTCGGCTCCGACCTCGAGTCCGCCCGCGAGCTCAACGCGGTCGTCGAGCGGGTCTTCCCCGCCGATGCGGTCTTCCGCATCGACCACTACCTCGGCAAGGAGACGGTGCAGAACCTGCTCGCGCTGCGCTTCGCGAACATGCTGTTCGAGCCGATCTGGAACGCCAACTCCGTCGACCACGTGCAGATCACGATGGCCGAGGACATCGGCGTCGGTGGCCGCGCCGGCTACTACGACGGGATCGGCGCTGCTCGCGACGTCATCCAGAACCATCTGCTGCAGCTCCTCGCCCTCACCGCCATGGAGGAGCCGGTCTCGTTCGAGGCCGGCCACCTGCGGGCGGAGAAGGAGAAGGTCCTCTCCGCGGTGCGGCTCCCCCGCGACCTCGGGACCGGGACCGCGCGCGGCCAGTACGCGAGCGGCTGGCAGGGCGGCGAGCGCGTCGTCGGCTTCCTCGAGGAGGACGGCATGAACCCCGCCTCCACGACGGAGACCTACGCGGCGATCAAGGTCGACATCGGCACGCGGCGCTGGGCCGGCGCACCGTTCTACCTGCGTGCCGGCAAGCGCCTCGGCCGCCGGGTGACCGAGATCGCGGTGATGTTCAAGCGCGCGCCGCACCAGCTGTTCGCGGAGAGCCAGACCTCGCAGCTCGGGCAGAACGCGCTCGTGATCCGCGTGCAGCCCGACGAGGGCATCACGATCCGGTTCGGCTCCAAGGTGCCGGGCGCGGGCATGCAGGTGCGCGACGTCACGATGGACTTCGGCTACGGCCACGCGTTCACCGAGGCGAGCCCCGAGGCGTACGAGCGCCTGATCCTCGACGTGCTGCTGGGTGAGCCGCCGCTCTTCCCGCGCCATGAGGAGGTCGAGCTGTCCTGGAGGATCCTCGACCCCGTCGAGCGGTTCTGGGAGTCCGCCGGCCGGCCCGAGCAGTACCGTCCGGGCACCTGGGGCCCGTCGTCCGCCGACGCGCTGCTCGAGCGCGACGGCCGAGTCTGGAGGCGTCCGTGATCGTCGACCTGCCCGAGACCACCATCGCGAAGGTCAGTCGCGCGCTCGTCACCCTGCGCGAGGAGGGTGGGGCGGTAGCGCTCGGGCGCGTGCTGACCCTGGTCATCAGCGCCGAGAGCGGCGCGGCGGAGGAGGCGATCCAGGCCGCCAACGACGCCTCCCGCGAGCACCCGATGCGCGTGATCGTCGTCGTGCACGAGCCGGGCGGGGTCGAGGCGGCGCCGCGTGTCGACGCGCAGATCCGGGTCGGCGGCGACGCCGGCGCGAGCGAGGTGGTGATGCTCCGCGTCTGGGGCCCCGCCGGCGCGGACGAGGAGGGGCTCGTCACCGGGCTCCTCCTGCCCGACGCCCCGGTCGTCGCATGGTGGCCGGGCCCCGACATGCCGGAGATCATCGCGGAGTCGCCGCTGGGCAGGATCGCGCAGCGGCGGATCTCCGACGCCTCGGCGCAGCCCGACCCGCAGCGGGCGCTCGACCACCTCGCCGACACCTACCGTCCCGGCGACACCGACTTCGCCTGGACCCGCCTGACGCTCTGGCGCGCGGTGCTGGCGGCGGCGCTCGACCAGCCGCCGTACGAGCAGGTGCTCGGCGTCGAGGTGTTCGGCGCCGTCGACTCGCCCTCCACCGAGCTGCTCGCGGCGTGGCTGCGACTCGCGCTCGACGTCCCCGTCTCCGTCGTGCTGTCGGATCGCTCGACCGGGTCGAGCGGGATCCACGGCGTCCGCCTGATGCGCCGGTCGGGCGTGATCGACCTGGAGCGGAACGTGCCCGACGTCGCGACGCTCTCCCAGCCCGGACAGCCGACGCAGGACGTGTCCCTGCCCAGGCGCAGTCTGCGAGACTGCCTGGCGGAGGAGCTGCGGCGCCTCGACCCGGACGACCTCTACGGTCAGGTGCTGACGGAGGGGCTCGCCGGGCTGGACCGCGGCCTCGCCGAAGCGAGCTCGACTGGAGGACTGTGACCAACGAACGCCGTGTGCTCGTCCACCCCGATGTGGAGGGCCTCATCGCCGCCGTCGCGGCCCGCTTCCTCACGAAGCTGACCGACCTGCTCGACGAGTACCACCATGTCAATGTGGCGCTCACGGGCGGCACCGCGGGCGGCCAGGGCGTCCAGCACGCCATCGCCTCCTCGCCGATGCGCGGCGCGATCGACTGGAGCCGGGTCCACTTCTGGTGGGGCGACGAGCGGTTCCTGCCGCAGGGCGACCCCGACCGCAACGAGACGCAGGCGCGCGAAGCGCTGCTCGATCACATCCCGGTCCCACCGGAGAACATCCACCCGTTCCCCTCCTCCGATGTGGTGTCGGACATCGAGGAGGCGGCCGGCGTGTACGCGGCCGAGCTCGCCGCCCACGCGGACCCGGCCCTGCGCCTGACCGTGCCGCGGTTCGACATCACGTTCCTCGGCGTCGGACCGGACGGGCACATCGCGTCGCTGTTCCCGGAGCACGACGTCCGCGTCGACGACGACCGGCTCGTGATCGCCGACCGTCACTCCCCGAAGCCGCCGCCCGAGAGGCTCAGCCTGACCCTGCCGGTCATCAACAGCTCGCAGCGCATCTGGATGGTCCTGGCCGGTGCCGAGAAGGCGTCGGCACTCGGGCTGGCGCTCGCGGGTGCGTCGCCGATCGAGGTCCCGGCCGCTGGCGCACAGGGACGTCGTCGCACCGTGTTCTTCGTCGACCAGGAGGCCGCGGAGGACGTGCCGCAGAACCTCATCGCCAGCAGCTACTGATCGGACGAGGAAGGGCCGGTCCGATGGACCGGCCCTTCCTCGTCCGATCAGCAGCTCAGCTGTCGGCGCTGATCTTGCCGCGACGGATGCGGAGCTGCTTCAGCGCGTCCTCGAGCAGGACGGCAGCCTCCTCGTCGGTGCGACGCTCCTTCACGTATGCGAGGTGCGTCTTGTAGGGCTCGTTCTTCTGCACGGAAGGCGGATTCGCCTTGTCCCGGCCGGCGGGCAGACCGCTCGACGGGGAGTCGATCGTTGCCGGGATCTCGTCCGCAGGAAGGTTCGCTGCGAAGTACCGCACCGTCTCGTTGCCCAAGGCGTCCCAGTAGGACACGGCCACCCGCTCGGCGTGGTGGCCGTGGTCCTGCTCGCCCATGGGGCCAGCACCGACACGTGAGCCGCGGATCGCGCTACCGCCAGAAGCCATGTGTTCTCAGTTCCTTCGTCGTCAGGCGCCGTTGAGGCCGAAGCGGGTGAGGAGGCCGAGCACGACGATGCAGGCGAACCACACCACGCCGAGCACGACCGTGATGCGGTTGAGGTTCCGCTCCGCGACACCCGACGCACCGAGGCTCGAGGTGACACCGCCGCCGAACATGTCCGACAGCCCACCTCCGCGGCCCTTGTGCAGCAGGATCAGCAGCGTGAGCAGAATGCTCGTGATCGCCAGGACCACGAGCAGGACGGCTTGCAGGATCTGCATCCGGATCTCCTCCTGTCGTCGCAGCCGACTTTCAGCCGCGGCAAGTATAACCGCCAGGCCGTCGCGGCCTTGCGGTTCCCGATGTTCGTGTGTCGGAGCGGCGCCTACGCGCCGACATGGTCCGGGAAGCGCGCGATGCCCACGAACTCGGTGGGGTCGAGGCTCGCTCCGCCCACCAGAGCGCCGTCCACGTCGGGCTGGCGCATGAAGCCGGCGATGTTCCCGCTCTTCACGGAACCGCCGTAGAGGATCCGGGTCGCGGCCGCGTCGTCCTCCGACAGCGCCTCGGCGACGGCTGCGCGGATGGCGGCGCCGACCTCCTGCGCCGTCTCGGGGGTCGCGATCTTGCCGGTGCCGATGGCCCAGACCGGTTCGTAGGCGACGACCACCGGTGTGCCCGCCGGGACGCCGGCGAGGGCCGCTTTCGTCTGCGCGACCGGGACGGCGCTCGTCCCGTGCTGCTCGAGCTCCGCCTCCGTCTCGCCGACGCAGATGACCGGTACGAGCCCGTGCCGTACCGCGGCGCGCACCTTCGCGTTGACGATCTCGTCGGTCTCGCCGTGGCCCTGACGTCGCTCGGAGTGGCCGACGATCACGTACGTGCAGTCGAGCGCCTTCAGGAAGGCCCCCGAGACGTCACCCGTGTAGGCCCCCGAGTCCTTCGGGGAGAGATCCTGCGCGCCGAACGCGAGCGTGAAGCGCTCCGCGTCGATCAGGGTCTGCACGCTGCGCAGGTCGGTGAACGGCGGGAACACGGCGACCTCGACCGACGTGCCGTCGAACTTCGCGTCCTTCAGCGTCCAGGCGACCTTCTGCACGAGCGCGATGCTCTGCAGGTGGTCGAGGTTCATCTTCCAGTTGCCCGCGATCAGCGGTCGCCGTCCGTCCGTCCGGGTCATGCGTCCGCCTCCCAGCCCAGGACCTCGAGCCCGGGCAGATGCTTCCCCTCGAGGAACTCGAGGCTCGCGCCGCCGCCGGTCGAGATGTGACCGAACCGGTCGTCGCCGAATCCGAGGGTGCGCACCGCGGCGGCGGAGTCGCCGCCGCCGACGACGGACAGGCCGTCGACCTCGGTCAACGCCTCCGCGACCCGCTTGGTGCCGTTCGCGAACGACGGGAATTCGAACACGCCCATGGGGCCGTTCCAGAACACGGTCTTCGAGGCGGCGATCGCGGCGGCGAACGCGGCCGCCGTCTCCGGTCCGATGTCGAGCCCGACGGCGTCGGCGCCGAACGAGGAGTCCTCGATCGCGTCCGCGGCCACCGTCTCGTGGGCGGCGTCCGCGGCGAACGCCGCCGCGACCACGACATCGGTGGGGATCAGGATCGTCACGCCGAGGTCCTCCGCTCGGCGGAGGTACTCCTGCACCGTGGGGATCTGGTCGGCCTCCAGCAGGCTCTTGCCCACCTTCGAGCCGTTGGCGGCGAGGAAGGTGAAGAGCATCCCCCCACCGATCAGCAGCGTGTCGACGCGCGGCAGCAGGTGGTCGATGACCCCGAGCTTGTCGCTCACCTTCGAACCGCCGAGGACGACCGCGTACGGCTTCTCGGGGCGCTCCGTGAGGCGCTCGAGCACCGACAGCTCGCCGGCGATCAGCAGCCCGGCGGCGCTCGGCAGCACCTGAGCCAGCTCGTACACGCTCGCCTGCTTGCGGTGCACGACCCCGAACCCGTCGGACACGAACGCGGAGCCGTGCTTCGCCAGGGCCTCGGCGTACGCACGCCGCTCTCCCGCGTCCTTGCTCGTCTCGCGTGGGTCGAACCGCAGGTTCTCCAGCACGGTGACCGGGGCGCTGCCCGGCTCGGCGTCACCGGCAGTGCCGGGAACGAAGGCGACCTCGCGGCCGAGCAGTTCGCCGAGCCGCTTCGCCACGGGCTCGAGGCTGTACTCGGGGTTCGGCGAGCCGTCGGGGCGCCCGAGGTGCGAGATCACCGTGACGGTGGCCCCGGCGTCGAGCAGCGAGGTGAGCGTGGGGACGCTCGCCCGCACGCGGCCGTCGTCCGTGATCCGCCCGTCCTTGAGGGGGACGTTCAGATCGCAGCGGACGACGACCCGCGTGCCGACGAGATCCCCGAGCGAATCGAGGGTTCTCATCGTCATCGGACTGCGGTCGACCGGGTCACAGGCGGGCGGCCACGTAGTCGGTCAGGTCGACGAGACGGTTGGAGTAGCCCCACTCGTTGTCGTACCAGCTCGACAGCTTCACCTGGTTGCCGATCACGCGGGTCAGCTCCGCGTCGAACAGCGACGAGTGCGGGTCGCCCACGATGTCCGCCGAGACGATCGGATCGGTGACGTACTTGAGGATGCCCTTGAGGGGACCGTCGGCTGCCTCCTTGTAGGCGGCCTTGACCTCGTCGATGCTGACCGGTCGCGACGCGGTGACGGTGAGGTCGGTGATGGAGCCCACCGGGACCGGCACCCGGAGCGCGAAGCCGTCGAGCTTGCCCTTCAGCTCCGGCAGCACGAGGCCGATCGCCTTCGCGGCGCCGGTGGAGGTCGGGATGATCGACAGCGCGGCGGCGCGGGCACGACGGAGGTCGCTGTGCGGGCCGTCCTGCAGGTTCTGATCCGCCGTGTACGCGTGCACCGTCGTCATCAGGCCGTTCTCGATGCCGAAGGCGTCGTTGAACACCTTGGCGAGCGGTGCGAGGCAGTTGGTCGTGCAGGAGGCGTTCGACAGGATGTGCATCGTCGCGGGGTCGTAGGTCCCCTCGTTGACCCCCATGACGAACGTGCCGTCCTCGCCGGAAGCGGGCGCGGAGATGATGACCTTCTTCGCGCCGGCCTCGATGTGCTTGCGGGCGTCCGCCGCCTTGGTGAACCGGCCCGTCGACTCGATCACGATGTCGACGCCCAGGTCTCCCCAGCCGAGCGCAGCGGGGTCGCGCTGTTCGAGCACCCTGACCGGCTTGCCGCCCACGACGATGTTGTCGCCGTCCAGCTCGACCGTCTCGGACAGGCGTCCTGCGGTCGAGTCGTACTTCAGCAGGTGCGCGAGCGCCGCGTTGTCGGTGAGGTCGTTCACCGCCACGATCTCCAGGTCGCTGCCCTTGGCCAGGGCGGCCCGGAAGTAGTTCCGGCCGATCCGGCCGAAGCCGTTGATGCCGACGCGAGTCGTCACTGTTCCTCCGTGATCAGGCGCGCCGGGATGCGCGCGAGGATGTGCGTGCGCCGTCCCGCCGTGATCGAGATCCCGGCGGTCGGCGGCGGAATCACGCTACCAGCAGGCCTGCGGTCTGCTTCTGGGCCGTGGCGAGGCGCTGATCGACGTTCGCCCAGTTCACGACGTTCCAGAACGCCTTGACGTAATCGGCGCGGACGTTCGCGTAGTCGAGGTAGTAGGCGTGCTCCCACACGTCGAGCAGGAGCAGCGGCACGGTGCCGGCCGGGAAGTCCTGCTGCTGGTCGTGGAACTGGAGCACGATCGGACGCCGGCCGATCGAGTCGTACACGAGCGCTGCCCAACCGGATCCCTGCACGCCCATGGCCGCGGCGGTGAAGTGCGCGGCGAACTTGTCGAAGCCGCCGAAGAACTCGTCGAGCGCCGAGGCGATCGCACCGGTGGGCTTGTCGCCGCCGTCCGGAGACATGTTGGTCCAGAAGATGGAGTGGTTCACGTGGCCGCCGAGGTTGAACGCCAGGTCCTTGGTGAGCTTGTTGACGTTGGCGAGGTTGCCGCTGTCGCGGGCCTCGGCGAGCTGGTCGAGCGCCGTGTTGGCACCGGTCACGTACGCCTGGTGGTGCTTGCCGTGGTGCAGCTCCATGATCCGGGCGCTGATGCTCGGCTGGAGCGCGGAGTAGTCGTAGGGAAGTTCGGGCAGGGTGTAGACGGGCATGTCAGCTCCTCCTTGGCAGTTCGCCGTCGAGCCTATGACCGGCCGCCGACCGCTTGCTGCACGCCGCCTGCGTCGCCCGCGGGAGGCTACTGGTCGATCTCGGCGGGGACGGCCGCTTCCGTGTCGGGGATGCCCTCCTCCACCGCACGCTTGTCGGCGAGCGCGAGGAGCCGGCGGATGCGACCGGCGACCGCGTCCTTCGTCATGGGCGGGTCGGCGAAGTGGCCGAGCTCGTCGAGGCTGGCATCGCGATGGTCCAGCCGGAGCTGCCCCGCGTAGCGCAGGTGCTCGGGGATCGTCGGCCCCAGGATCTCGAGGGCGCGCCCGACGCGCGCGCACGCGGCGACGGCGGCCTGCGCGCTGCGGCGGAGGTTGGCGTCGTCGAAGTTCACGAGCCGGTTCGTGTTCGCCCGCACCTCGCGGCGCTGGCGGAGCTCCTCCCAGTTGCGCACGCTCCGGCGCGCGCCCATGTGACCGAGCATCTCCCCGATCGCCTCACCGTCGCGGATGACGACGCGGTGCACGCCGCGGACCTCGCGGGCCTTCGCCTGCACCTGGAGTCGTCCTGCTGCGCCGACGAGCGCCATGGCGGTCTCGTTGCCGGGGCAGGTCACCTCGAGCGCCGCGGAGCGGCCGGGATCGGTGAGCGAACCGTGCGCGAGGAAGGCACCGCGCCAGATCGCCTCGATCTCGTCGGGAGATCCGGTCGTGAGCCGGTTCGGCAGGCCGCGGATCGGGCGACGCCGAGCGTCGAGCAGCCCGGTCTGCCGGGCGAGCGTCTCCCCGCCGTCGACCACGCGGACGAGGTAGTGGTTGTTCCGCCGGACGCCGGACGCGGACAGCACGGTCATCTCGCTCCGCACCCCGTACAGCTCGCTGAGATCGCGGCGCACCCGCCGCGCGAGCTGCGGGGTGTCGAGCTCCGACTCCACCGCGATCCGACCCGAGATGAGGTGCAGGCCTCCGGAGAACCGGAGGATGGTCGCCAACTCGGCTGCCCGCACCGACGTCTTCCCGACGTCGACCTGGGTCAGCTCGTCCTTCACCTCAGCGGTCAGTGCCAATGCTCGCGACTCCCCGTCTCTCCCCCGGCGTCACCCGCGCCCCGGCGTCACCCCTGCTGTCACGTGATGGGCGCCGGATGGGTGACGGCGTTGTGGTCCAGTGTCGCACCCACGGCGCGCCGCCACCTATTCAGCGCTCGCTCAGCAAGACCTGCATCCGGCAGGCCCCGTCACTCCCGCCCGAGATCCCGGTGCTTGACGCTGACCACGACGCCGGGCTGCGAAGCGATCAGGTCGGCCATGCGCTCGACGACGGCGACCGACCGGTGCTTGCCCCCCGTGCAGCCGATCGCGATGGTCGCGTGGCTCTTGTTCTCGCGCTGGTATCCGGCGAGCACGGGACGCAGCGCGTCGGCGTAGCGCTCCACGAACTCGAGCGCACCCGGCTGTCCCAGCACGTAGTCGCGGACGTCGGCGTCCTTGCCCGTGTGCGACCGCAGCTCGGGTACCCAGAACGGGTTCGGGAGGAACCGCGCGTCGGCGACCATGTCGGCGTCGGTCGGCACGCCGTACTTGAACCCGAAGCTCGTGATCGTGACGCGCACGCCGGGCGTCTCGTCGTCGGCGAACAGCTCGTTGATGGTCGTCGCGAGCTGGTGGATGTTCAACTCGGACGTGTCGATGATGATGTCGCTCTGCTCGCGCACGTCCGCGGTCATCGCCCGCTCGGCCGTGATCCCGTCGAGGATCGTGCCGCCGCCCTGCAGGGGGTGCGGGCGGCGCACCGCCTCGAACCGGCGGACGAGCGCGGCGTCGTTCGCCTCCAGGAACAGGAGCCGCAGCTGTGGGCCGTCGCCGTCACCTGTCGCCTCGGCGGCGTCCTTCAGCTCGCTCAGCAGCTGGCCGCCGCGGACGTCGACGACCACGGCGATGCGGGACAACCGCTCGTCGGAGTGGCCGGCCAGGTCCAGCAGCGGCCGCAGCATCTGCGGCGGGAGGTTGTCGACCACGTACCACCCGAGGTCCTCGAGCGCGTTGCTGACCGTGGAGCGGCCGGCTCCGGCCATACCGGTGACGACGAGCACGGAACGCGCGGACGGCTCCGCTGCGGGAACCGTGGCGTCGGACGTGGCGTCCGTCATGGCGGGAGGACCCTCCGAACGATCGGGGTGCGTTCGCAGGTCAGCCTATCCGCCGACGCGACCCGGGAGCGCCCTCTCCGGCTCCTCCTGCGCCGACGCGCCGGCCTCCTGGTCGTCGACGTCCTCGCGGGCGCGCAGGCGCTCCACCACCGCGGTTGCGAGCACGGGCCCGAATCCCGGGACGTCCGCCACGTCCCCCTCGGTGGCCTTCCGGAGCCGCGCGACGGACCCGAAGTGCTTCAGGAGCTGCTTCACCCGAGCCTCCCCGAGTCCGGGGACCGTGGCCAGCTGCGAGCCGATGTCGCGCTTCCGGCGCGCACGCTGGTGGGTGATGGCGAACCGGTGCGCCTCGTCACGGAGGCGCTGTACGAGGAAGAGCGCGTCGCTGTTCCTCGGCAGGATCACCGGGAAGTCGCTGTCCGGCTGCCAGAGCTCCTCCAGGCGCTTGGCGATGCCGGCGAGCGCGACCCCGGTCACCCCCGCGTCGTCGAGCGCGCGCTTCGCTGCGGCGACCTGAGGCTGACCGCCGTCGACGAGCAGGAGGTTCGGACGGTAGGCGAAGCGGGTGCCCTGCTGCGACGGCGGCGCCTCCTCGTCGTCCAGGTGCGCGACCCTGCGGCTCAGCACCTGGTAGATCGAGTCGGTGTCGTCGGTCGTGGAGGCGACGTTGAACCGCCGGTACTGGTCCTTGCGCGGCAGCCCGTCCTCGAACACGACCATCGACGCGACGACGTTCGTGCCCGACAGGTGGGAGACGTCGAAGCACTCGATGCGCAACGGCGCGTCGTCGAGCCCGAGCGCCTCCTGGAGGTCGGAGATCGCCTGCGATCGCGCGGTGAAGTCGGCGCTGCGCCGTGTCTTGTAGAGCATCAGGGCGTGCGCCGCGTTCCGGGCCGCGGTCTCCGCGAGCTGCGCCTTCTCTCCGCGCTCCGCGACATGCAGCCGGGTGCGCCCGCTCCCCCGCAGCCCCTCCGCCTCGCGCCCCTCCGCGCGGCGCTGCGACAGCCACGTCGCGAGCTCGTCGGCGTCCTCGGGCAGCTCGGGGACGAGCACCTCCCGGGGCGGGTGGACGTCCTCGTCGTAGGCGTTCCGCAGCACGGTCTCGACGAGCTCGCCGAGCGGGACGTCGAGCTCCTTGTCGACCACCCAGCTGCGCGTGCCGCGGATGCGGCCGCCGCGGACGATGAACTGCTGCACGCTCGCGGCGAGCTCGTCGTCGGCGATGCCGAACACGTCGGTGTCGACGTCCTCGCGCAGCACTACGGCGCTCTTCGACAGCGCCGCGTCCATCGCGCCGATGGCGTCGCGGAGCCGGGCGGCCTCCTCGAAGTTCAGAGCGGCCGATGCGTCCTGCATCCGCTTGGTGAGGTCGCTGCGGAAGCGCTGGTCGCCCCCGCCCATGAAGGTCGCGAGGTCCTGCGCGAGGTCGCGGTGCGCGTCCTTCGGGATGCGCCCGACGCACGGCGCCGCGCACTTCCCGATGTCGCCGAGCAGGCACGGCCGTCCCGTCTGCTCCGCCCGGCGGTACGTGGTGTCGGAACAGCTGCGCACCGGGAAGACCTTGAGCATCAGGTCGAGCGTCTCCCGGATCGCCCAGATCTTCGTGTAGGGCCCGAAGTACTTGGCGCCCTTGAGCTTGCGGTTGCGCGTGATCAGCACGCGCGGCACCTCGTCTCCCATCGTGATGGCGAGGTACGGGTAGGACTTGTCGTCGCGGAACTGCACGTTGAACGGCGGCGAGAACTCCTTGATCCAGCTGTACTCGAGCTGGAGCGCCTCGAACTCGGTGCCGACCACCGTCCACTCGACGCTCGCCGCGGTGAGCACCATGCGCCGGGTGCGCTCGTGCAGCGCCCTGAGGGGCTGGAAGTAGTTGCTGAGCCGAGCGCGGAGGTTCTTGGCCTTCCCCACGTAGAGCACGCGCCCTCGGGGGTCCCGGAACCGGTAGACGCCGGGCGACGTGGGGATCTCCCCCGTCCTCGGACGCCAGCTGACCGTCTCCGCCATGGCTAGGCCCAGGCCTCCGTCACGCGCTCGCGGCGAGTGCCGCCTGCGGGAGGACCTCGGCGAGGAAGCGCCCGGTGTGGCTGCCGCTGGTCTCGGCCACCTGCTCGGGTGTGCCCTCGGCGATGACCGTGCCGCCCCCGGCGCCGCCCTCCGGCCCCATGTCGACGATCCAGTCGGCCGACTTGATCACGTCGAGGTTGTGCTCGATCACGATGACCGTGTTGCCCTTGTCGACGAGTCCGCCCAGCACGAGCAGCAGCTTGTTCACGTCCTCGAAATGCAGGCCCGTGGTCGGCTCGTCGAGCACGTACACGCTGCGGCCGTTCGTGCGGCGCTGCAGCTCCGTCGCGAGCTTCACCCGCTGGGCCTCGCCGCCCGAGAGCGTGGTCGCGCTCTGCCCCAGCCGCACGTAGCCGAGGCCGACGTCGACGAGGGTCTTGAGGAAGCGGTGGATCGCGCTGATCGGCTCGAAGAACTCGGCCGCCTCCGCGATCGGCATGTCGAGCACCTCGGCGATGTTCTTGCCCTTGTAGTGCACCTGGAGGGTGTCCCGGTTGTAGCGGGCACCGTGGCAGACCTCGCACTGCACGTACACGTCGGGCAGGAAGTTCATCTCGATCTTGATCGTGCCGTCGCCCTGGCAGTGCTCGCAGCGGCCTCCCTTGACGTTGAAGCTGAAGCGGCCGGGCAGGTAGCCGCGCGCCTTCGCCTCCACGGTCTCGCTGAAGAGCGTGCGGACGCGGTCGAAGACCCCCGTGTAGGTGGCCGGGTTCGACCGCGGCGTGCGGCCGATCGGTGCCTGGTCGACGTGCACGACCTTGTCGAGGTCCTCGGTGCCGGTCACCCGCTTGTGCCGGCCCGGCACCTTCCTCGCGCCGTTCAAGCGGTTGGCGAGGACGCGGTAGAGGATGTCGTTCACCAGCGAGCTCTTGCCGGAGCCGCTCACCCCGGTGACCGCGGTCATCACGCCGAGCGGGAACCCGACCGTCACGTTCTGCAGGTTGTTCGCAGTCGCTCCGACGACCTCGATGCGCCGGCGGCGGTCGATCTTCCTGCGCTCGGCCGGCACCTCGATCGAGCGACGCCCGGACAGGTAGTCGCCGGTGATCGACGCGCGCTCCTCGAGCAGGCCGCGGTAGTCGCCGGAGTGCACGACGGCGCCACCGTTGACGCCCGCGCCGGGACCGATGTCCACGATCCAGTCCGCCGTCCGGATCGTGTCCTCGTCGTGCTCGACGACGATCAGCGTGTTCCCGAGATCGCGCAGCTTCACGAGCGTATCGATGAGGCGCCGGTTGTCCCGCTGGTGCAGCCCGATCGACGGCTCGTCGAGCACGTAGAGCACGCCGGTCAGGCCGGACCCGATCTGCGTGGCCAGGCGGATCCGCTGCGCCTCTCCGCCCGAGAGGGTGCCGGCGGAGCGGGACAGGCTGAGGTAGGTGAGCCCCACCTCCAGCAGGAACTCGAGCCGGGCACGGATCTCGCGCAGCACCTGCGCCGCGATCTTCGCCTCGCGGGCGGTGAGCACCACCGTGTCCATGAATCGCGCCGCGTCGGCGATCGACAGCTCCGCGACGTCGGCGATGCTGTGCCCGTCGACGAGCACCGCGAGCACCTCGGGCTTCAGCCGCTTGCCGTGGCAGACGGCGCACGGCACCTCGCGCAGGTACTCGGCCCACCGGGCGCGCTGCACGTCAGTCTCGGCTTGCAGCCAGTTGCGCTCGAGGTACGGGATCACCCCTTCGAAGCCCTGCGTGTAGGACATCTCGCGGCCGTAGCGGTTCTTCCACTTGACGCGGACCTCGAAGTTGTTGCCGTGCAGCACCGCGTCGCGGACGTCGTCGGGCAGGGCCTCCCATGGGCTCTCCAACGAGAAGCCGAGATCGCGGGCCAGACCGCCGAGCATGCGCTCGTAGTAGTTGTAGAGCTGCTTCCCCTGGTTGCTCCACGGGATGATGACGCCCTCGCGGATGGACAGCGCGGGGTCGCCGAGCAGCAGGTCGGCGTCGACCGCCATGCGGGTGCCGAGGCCCGAGCACTCCGGGCAGGCGCCGAACGGGGCGTTGAAGGAGAAGGTCCGCGGCTCGATCTCGGTGAGCTGGATCGGATGGTTGTTCGGGCAGGAGAGCTTCTCCGAGAACGTCTGCCACGCGGCGTCGCCCTCGAGATCGACGAAGTTCACCTGCACGATGCCGTCGGTGAGCCCGAGCGCGGTCTCCAGCGAGTCGGTGAGCCGCGTCAAGCCGTCGGGGCTCGCCACGAGGCGGTCGACGACGACCGCGATGTCGTGCTTGAAGGACTTCTTCAGCGGCTTCGCCTCCGCGAGCTGCACCGTCTCGCCGTCGACGACGGCACGGCTGTAGCCCTTCGCCTGCAGCTCCTTGAAGAGGTCGACGAACTCGCCCTTCTTCTGCTGCACGACCGGGCTCACGACCTGGAAGCGCGTGCCCTCCGGCAGCTCCATCAGCCGGTCGGCGATCTGCTGCACCGTCTGGCTCTCGATCCGCTCGCCGCAGATCGGGCAGTGCGGCACGCCGATGCGGGCCCAGAGGAGGCGCATGTAGTCCCACACCTCGGTGATCGTGCCCACCGTGGACCGCGGGTTGCGGTTCGTCGACTTCTGGTCGATCGACACCGCAGGCGAGAGCCCTTCGATGAAATCGACGTCGGGTCGGTCCACCTGGCCGAGGAACTGGCGGGCGTAGGCGGAGAGGGACTCGACGTACCGGCGCTGCCCCTCGGCGAAGATGGTGTCGAACGCGAGCGAGGACTTGCCGCTGCCCGAGAGGCCGGTGAACACGACGAGCGAGTCCCTCGGGATCTCCACGTCCACATCCCGCAGGTTGTGGACACGGGCTCCCTTGACACTCAGCTTGGCGTTGCCCGCCACCCTCGAGATCGGCACCGGGAAAGCTTAAGGAGCCCCACCGACAGGCCCGCGCGGTTCCCCTGAGAGCGAGGGCCTCGCTCAGGTGCCGGTGGCGCCGGCGGCGACCAGGGCCGCGCGCAGCCGGTCGCGCTCGCCGACGAGCTCGGTGCTCACCTGCACGAAGCGCTCGATCGAGCGATCCGGCCAGTACGGCGAGAGGTAGTAGGCGACGAGCTCCTCGAGCACGCCCCTGCCGCCCTCGTCGGCGAGCTCCGCGGCCAGCACCGCCGGCGCCCGCCCCGCCTCGGCGGGTGCGAGCCGCCGGACGCGAGCGAGCATGCCCGAGTCGGCGCTCACCGCTGCTCCGCCGGCCGCCGCGGTCACGACGAGCGGCCGCAGCGACGGGAGCCACGCGGTCGCCACCGCGGAGACGTCGCAGACGAGCACCTCGGCGCGGGCGAAGCTCGTCTCGAGCGGCTCGTCGTCCGCAGCGATGACCCGGTGATCCGCACCCGCCTGGCGCACAGCGGCCTGGATCGCGGCGTTCGCTCCGGCGTAGTCGCCGGAGGTCACGCCGATGAGCGGGTGCGGCCGGTAGAGCACGCGGTAGCGGCTGTCGGCGAGCAGCGACTCGACCAGCGGGAGCCCGTGCGTGAGGACCGAGCTGTACGCGACCGAGGGCTGTGCGCCCTCCCAGGTCGGCGCGTA
Organism: Acidobacteriota bacterium; assembly: GCA_019352055.1. Taxonomy (GTDB): domain Bacteria; phylum Actinomycetota; class Actinomycetes; order Actinomycetales; family Microbacteriaceae; genus Amnibacterium. The sequence continues at coordinate 13,944 of JABBOB010000015.1, read as the reverse complement.
GAGCACCGTGGTGCGCTGCCCGAGCGCTGGAGCGTCGAGCGGCGGGGCGGAGAGGGTGGTGGGCTGACCGACGATCACGCACCGCCGTTCGGCGTCGAACCGCATCAGCCGCGCGTTGATGCGGTCGATCGCGGCCTGGCCCGGCGCGAAGACGGCGTCGTAGGCCTTCAGCTGGTTCGACGCGGACACCCCCTTGTCGCTGTCGCCGTGCCCGATGTAGGCGTGCAGCAGCGATGCGAAGCGGAGGCACTCGAAGTTCGCGGAGGCGTGCCCGACGTAGAGCGCCAGGGCGACGTCGCTCCTGCCGATGACGCCGTCGAGGGCGCCGTAGCGCGCGAAGGTGACGACGCGGACGGTCGTGCGCTCGCGGATCCCCGCGGCGACCCGCGAGTCCTGGCAGACGACCGACACGCCCTGGGCCGCGTCGAGGGCCTCCAGCGTCGGCAGCCACGGCAGCAGCTGGTACAGCTGGTCGGGCGGCCCCGGGAAGAAGACGATCACCCGGCCGTCGAGCCCGCCCTCCGCGAAACTCGCGTCGTCGCCGAGCCGGTCGATCATCGACCGCGGGAAGAACCGCGATCGCCGCACCGCAGTGATCGCCCGGCTCTGAGCGCGGCGCCGCAGGCCGTGGAGGGTCGGTGGCATCGGGTGCGAGTGTATCCAGCGCTGGAGGCGCCGCACCGTCCCTCCCTCGTAAGCTTGCCGGGATGGCAGCGGCTCCGGATCCCGACCCGACCGTCGACCCCTCCTGGACCGTCGTGCAGGACGTCATCGGCCCGCTCGACGGCGGGGTGCCCGCCGACGTCCTGTATGCGACGGGCGCGGTCTTCGGACCGGCCGTCGCGACCCCGTCGGGCCTGCGGGCGCGGACACTCGTGCCGGCCGGCGGCACGGCGTCGTTCGGCGCCTACTTCAACGCGTTCCCCGCGGCCGTCTGGCGACACGCCACCGCCGCGACCCGGGTGCGGCTCGACCTCCGGCTGAGCGGCGCTGCCCAGGTCGCGACGATGCGGTCGTCGGCGCGCGGCGCGATCGCCGAGACGGCCCGGCTGGCCGTCGCTGCGGACGGCGTGCTCCGCACCGAGCTCCCGCTCGGCGACCCGTCGGGGGGCTTCGTGTGGTTCGAGGTGACGGCGGCCGCGGAGGTCGAGGTGCTCGAGGGCACCTGGTCCGTCGACCTCGCGCCGGTGCGCGGGGGCCTGGCGGTGCTCGGCATGCCGACCATGGACCGAGGCCCGTTCGTCGCCGCGAACCTCCGGCGATTCGCCTCCGCGCCCGGACTGCTGCGCCAGGTCGCCCGGGTCGTCGTCGTCGACCAGGGCACGGCACCCGTGGCGGACGACCCGGCGGTGCGCGAGGCCGCGGAGGCGCTCGACGGGATCCTCCGGATGCTCCGGCAGGCCAATCTCGGAGGCTCGGGCGGCTACTCGCGCCTCATGCAGGAGGCCGCGCTCGAGCAGCGCGCCGACGTCGTGGTCTTCCTCGACGACGACATCGAGGTGGAGCCCGCGTCGGTGCTGCGCTCGATCGCCTTCGGCCGCTGCACGAGCGTGCCGACCATCGTCGGCGGGCAGATGCTCGACCTCGGCGAGCCGGGCACCGTGCAGGCAGCCGCCGAGCGGGTGGTGCGCGGGGTGTTCTGGTGGGCCGCCGCCGACGAGCGCACCTCGACGCACGACCACGCGGCCGTCCCGCTGCCCGCCGCGCCCTGGCTGCACGAGCGCCGGGACGCCGACTACAACGGCTGGTGGATGTGCCAGTTCCCGCTCGAGATCGTGCGCCGGATCGGCTTCGTGCTGCCGTTGTTCCTGAAGTGGGACGACGCCGAGTACAGCCTCCGCGCCGCCGAGTCGGGTACGCCGACCGTGAGCCTGCCGAGCAGCGCGGTCTGGCACGTCGCGTTCCGGACGAAGGACGACTCGGTGGAGTGGCAGGCGTTCTTCCACGCCCGCAACCGCGTCGTCGTCGCCATGCTGCACGGTGGGGCGGCCCCGCGGGTCGCCGGCCACAGCCTCGCGCTCGATGTGAAGCAGCTGCTGGCGAAGCAGTACCCGGCGGCCCGGCTGCGGCATGCGGGGATCCGCGCGGCGCTCGCCGGCCCGGGGGCGCTGGATCGCCCGGGCGCGCTCGCCCGCGCCCGGGGGATCGCGGCTTCCGAGCCGGCGCTGCCGCGGCTGCCCGCGAGCACCGCCCGCGAGGCCAGGACCGTGTACGGACCGAGCACCGGACCGAGCGGCGTGCTCCTCGCCCCGTGGGCTGCGGCCATGGTGGCCCGGCAGCTGCTCACCGGTGCGACCGGCCCCGTGGTGCGCGCCGCGCGAGCCGACTGGTGGGTGCTCGCGCGGCACGGCCGGATCGTCGCGCCCACCGCCGACGGCGACGCCGTCTTCCTGTTCGAGACCGACCGGCGGGCGCTCCTCGTCGGCCTGCGGGAGGCGCTCCTGCTGCACCTGCGGCTCGTCGTCCGATGGAACCGCACGGCGGCGAGCTATCGGGCCGCCGCGGTGGCGCTCGCGTCCCCGGCCGCGTGGGCCAGGCGCTTCAGCGGCTGACCTGCCGCCGAGCACGTCAGACCAGGTGACCGGCCTTCGACATCTGCCGCAGCTCTCCCTTCAGCTCGGACAGCTCGTCGCGGAGACGGCCGGCGAGCTCGAACTTCAGTTCGCTCGCGGCCTGCAGCATCTGGGTGTTCAGCTCCGCGATGATGCCCTCGAGCTCGGCGGCCCCGGCCGCCGCCGGGCCGCGATGACCGCCCGTGACCTCCCGCCGGAGGTTCGGCACGGGCGCGCGCTTCTTGCCGCCGTCCTTCGAGAGCAGGGCCGCGGTGTCCGCGGCCTCCCGCGCCAGCTGGTCGGTGATGTCGGCGATCTTCTTGCGCAACGGCTGCGGGTCGATCCCGTGCGAGGTGTTGTAGGCCACCTGCTTCTCGCGCCTGCGGTTCGTCTCGTCGATCGCCCGCGCCATCGAGTCCGTGATCACGTCGGCGTACATGTGCACCTCGCCCGAGACGTTGCGGGCCGCGCGCCCGATCGTCTGGATCAGGGAGGTGGACGACCGGAGGAACCCCTCCTTGTCCGCGTCGAGGATCGCGACGAGCGAGACCTCGGGCAGGTCGAGGCCCTCGCGCAGGAGGTTGATGCCGATCAGCACGTCGTAGACGCCCTGGCGCAGCTCGGTCAGCAGCTCGACGCGGCGGAGCGTGTCGACGTCCGCGTGCAGGTAGCGCACCCGGACACCGGCCTCGCCGAGGAAGTCGGTGAGGTCCTCCGCGCTCTTCTTCGTCAGGGTCGTGACCAGCACGCGCTCGTGCTTCTCGGCGCGCTTGTGGATCTCCTCCAGCAGGTCGTCGACGCGGCCCTTCGACGGCTTGATCACGATCTCGGGGTCGATCAGTCCGGTGGGGCGGATGATCTGCTCCACCACGCCGTCCGCCATCCCGAGCTCGTAGCGGCCGGGCGTCGCCGAGAGGTAGACGGTCTGGCCGACCCGATCGGAGAACTCCTCCCAGGTCAGCGGCCGGTTGTCCATCGCCGACGGGAGCCGGAACCCGTGCTCGACGAGGACCCGCTTGCGCGAGGCGTCGCCCTCGTACATGGCCCCGATCTGCGGCACGGTCACGTGCGACTCGTCGATGACCGTCAGGAAGTCGTCCGGGAAGTAGTCGAGCAGGCAGTGCGGCGCCTCGCCGGGAGCACGGCCGTCGATGTGCCGGGAGTAGTTCTCGATCCCGTTGCAGAACCCGATCTGCTCCATCATCTCGAGGTCGAATCCGGTGCGCATGCGGAGGCGCTGCTCCTCGAGGAGCTTGCTCTCGCGCTTCAGGACGCCGAGGCGCTCGTCGAGCTCGGTGCGGATCGTGCCCATCGCGCGCTGCATCGTCGCCGGGCTCGCCGCGTAGTGCGTCGCCGGGAAGATCGACACCGCGTCGAGCTTCTTCAGCACCTCGCCCGTGAGCGGGTGCAGCGAGTACAGCGCTTCGATCTCGTCGCCGAACATCTCGATCCGGACCGCGTGCTCCTCGTAGACCGGGATGATCTCGATGGTGTCGCCGCGCACGCGGAAGCGGCCTCGCGAGAAGTCGAAGTCGTTCCGCTGGTACTGCATCGCGATGAACCCGCGGATCAGCGAGTCCCGGGTCATCCGCTGGCCCACCTGCAGCGCGACCATGGCGCCCAGGTACTCCTCCGCCGCGCCGAGGCCGTAGATGCACGACACGGTCGACACGACGATGACGTCCCGTCTGCTCAGCAGCGAGTTCGTCGTCGAGTGCCGGAGGCGCTCCACCTCCGCGTTGATCGAGGAGTCCTTCTCGATGAAGGTGTCCGTCTGCGGGACGTAGGCCTCGGGCTGGTAGTAGTCGTAGTAGGAGACGAAGTACTCGACCGCGTTGTTCGGCATCAGCTCGCGGAACTCGTTGGCGAGCTGCGCGGCGAGGGTCTTGTTGTGCGCGAGCACCAGGGTGGGGCGCTGCACCTGCTCGATCAGCCAGGCGGTCGTCGCGGACTTGCCGGTGCCGGTCGCGCCGAGGAGCACGATGTCGGGCTCGCCGGCCTTGACGCGGCGGGTGAGGTCCGCGATCGCCGCGGGCTGGTCGCCGCTGGGCGTGTACTCGCTGATCACCTCGAACGGGCGAACGGCACGCGTGGGTCGCATGCGTGCAACGCTACGACGGGGGTGCGACACCGCTGCGCCCGTACGCTGCAGGCGTGCATGCGGGAGACGGACCGTCCCCCTCGCGGCGGGAGGAGGGCGGCCCGATCGCCGCGGTGGCGCTCAGCGCCTCGTCGGTCCAGGCGGGTGCCGCGGTCGGGGCGACGCTCTTCCCCCTCGTCGGGCCCTTCGGCGTCACCGCCATGCGGCAGGTGGTGTCTGCGATCGCCCTGCTCGCGGTCGCGCGCCCCCCGCTCCGCCGCCTGGGGATGCGGCGGCTGCTTCCCGCGGTGCTGCTCGGCGTCGTGCTCGTGGGGATGAACTTCTCGCTCTACTCGGCGGTGCAGCGGATCGGCCTCGGCCTGGGCGTCACGGTCGAGTTCCTCGGCCCGCTCGGTGTCGCGCTGCTCGGCGCGGGCTTCACGAGCGGCCGCGCGGTCGCGGCGCGCGCGGGCTGCGGGGCGCTCGCCCTCGCCGGGGTGGTGCTGATCACCGATCCGTTCGACGGCGCGCGCCCCGACGTCGTCGGCCTGCTGCTCGGCGGCGCGGCGGCGGTGCTGTGGGCGGCCTACATCCTGCTGAACCAGCGAGCAGGATCGCTCCCCGGCGTCACCGGCACCGCGGTCGCGAGCCTGACCGGGACGGTGCTGACCCTGCCGGGTCTCGTGCTGCTGCTGCTCGCGGTCCCCTCGGCGGACCTGCCGCGCGTGCTGCTGCTCGGCGGGGTGACCGGTCTGCTGTCGAGCGCGCTCCCGTACTCGATCGACCTCCTCGTGCTGCGCCGCATGCCACGATCGCTCTTCGGGATGCTGCAGAGCCTGCACCCGGTCGCTGCGGCCGTCTTCGGCCTGCTCGTGCTGCACCAGCTGCTGGCTCCCGTGCAGCTCGGCGGCATCGCCGCCGTGTGCGGCGCGAACGTGCTGGTGGTGCTGGCGACGAGGCGCCGCGCCTGACCGCTACGGGCGCAACCGCGACCAGAGCGCGTCGGCCTGCGCCAGCGTGCGCTCGAGCGTGCCGCTCGTGTCGATGACGTCGGAGGCGAGGGCGCGCCGCTCCTCGTCGGAGAGCTGGGCCGACACCCGGGCCGTGGCGTCCTCCTCCGTCATGCCGCGCAGGTCCACGAGCCGCCGCACCCGCACCTCGACGGGTGCGTCCGCGACCACGATGCGGTCGAACTCGGCCGTGCCCCTGGCATCGATGAGCGGCACGTCGTAGACGACGACGGTCCTCGCGTCCCCTCCGAGCGCCGCCTCGAACGCCGCCTGCGAGCGGTGCAGGACGGCGGGGTGCACGATGCCGTTCAGCACGTGACGGCGCTGCGGGTCCGCGAAGACGATCCGGCCGAGCGCCGCCCGGTCGAGGGAGCCGTCCGCCCGGATGACGTCGTCGCCGAACGCGTCGCGGATCGCCGCGAGCCCGGGCTCGCCGGGCTCGACGACCTCGCGGGCGAGCGCGTCCGCGTCGACGACGACCGCGCCGAGCCCCGCCAGGCGGGCGGCGATCGTGGACTTCCCCGAGGCGATCCCGCCGGTCAGTGCGATCAGGGGCACGCGGACGAGCGTACGGTCCCGGTCAGGACGGCGCGACCGGCTGGATCGCCCGTCGGGTCGAGGGTCGCCCGGCCGTGCTCGGGGCGCCTGCTCGTCCCGGCCGCAGGATCGCGATCCCGGCCGAGCACGACCCGGCTCGCCGCGCCGCGCGCCGCCTGCTCGTCGTGGGTGACGAGGACCTGGATCCGGTCGTCGAGCGCGGAGTCGAGGTCGGCGATCAGCGCGTCCGCCGACGCGCGATCGAGGTGGGCGGTCGGCTCGTCGAGGAGCAGCACGTCCGCTCGCGCGAGCAGGGCGCGGGCGACCGCGAGCCGCTGGCGCTGGCCCCCGGACAGGAACGCGCCGCCAGGACCGACCGGGGTGTCGAGTCCCGCGGACGACGAGGCGACGAACGGGCCGAGCCCCACGCGGGTGAGCACCTCCTGCAGTGCCGCGTCGGTCGGCCGGTCGTCGACGGAGCGGGCGAGCAGCATGTTCCCCCGCAGCGTCGAGTCGAACACGTGCGCCTCCTGCGGCGCCCACGCGATCCGCCGCCGCACGCCGGCGGCGGACAGCACGCCGTAGGGCGCGCCGTCGAGGGCGATGGTGCCCCCGGCGGCCGGCAGGTACTTCAGGAGTGCCGCGAGCAGCGTCGACTTGCCCGATCCCGACGGCCCGACGACCGCGAGCCGCATCCCCCGCGCCGCCCCGGCCGACAGGCCGGTGAACACCGCGGCTGCCGCACCCGGATGACGGACGGCGAGGTCGTCGATCTCCAGCCGGTGCACGGGAGCCGGGTCCGCCCCCGCGGCGGGGACGTCGTCGGCGGCGTCGAGCAGTGGGGCGACGCGGTCGAGCACGGGCAGAAGGCGGACCGCTCGCGTCGCCGCCACCAGCTGGTCGTCGAGCACGGGGAGCAGGCCGAGCGGGAGGAGGGCGAGGGCGCCGGCCGCAGGGCCGGCGAGGGCGCCGTCCGCCACCCGCTGCGCGACGAGCACCAGCACCGCGGCCGTGGCGCCGCCCGCCGCCAGGGTCGCGAGCGAGCGCAGCAGCCCGACCCGGCGTCGCAGACGGGCCTCCTCCCGGTCCGCTGCTGAGGAGGCGTCGGCAGCGCCGGCGACGACCGCCCCGGCCACGCCGTTCGCAGCGAGGTCCTCGGCAGCGGTGAGGACCGCGGCGGTTCGCCGCAGCGCGGTCGATCGGAGCGCCGCGATCCGCCGACCCGCATGCGACGCGAGTGCGCCGCCGGCGAGCGGCAGGACGACCGCGCCCAGCCCGGCGAGCAGGCCGACGGGGAGACCGGCGACGGGATCGATCCAGCCGCCCGCGACCGCGGCCGCCGCGAGGACGACGACCCCGGCGACGAGCGGGACGACCGTCCGCGGCAGCAGATCCCGCAGCCGGTCCGTGTCGGAGACGAGCGCCTGGATCGTGGCGCCGGGGGCCAGCAGCGAGCGGGAGGCGGGACCGAGCCGCGCGAGTCCTCGCCAGAGCCGCATCCGAAGCGCACCGGCGGCCGAGAAGGCCGCCGCGTGCACGCCGAGCCGATCGGCGTACCGGAGCGCGGCTCGGCCGATGCCGAAGAACCGGACGCCGACCATCGCGACGGTGACGAGCGCGATCGACGGCTCCTCCGCGGCCCGAACGATCAGCCAGCCGGAGAGCACGAGCAGGGCGACCGCGAAGGCGGAGGCGAGCGCCGACAGCAGCGCTGCGCCGGCGAGCCGGGGCGCCGCGGGAGCGATCACCGCGGCGAGCGTGCGGAGGGACGCACCCGGCGGTGCCGGCGGGGCCGGCGGTGCCTGCAGGACGCGTGGGCGCACGGGCCGCGCCGTACCGATGTCCTCGCCGGGGCGCGCGAGCGGGCCGGCGCCGTCGAGCGCCACGGTCCGGTCGGCGATGGCCGCGACCGCGGGGTCGTGCGACGCGACGAGCACGGCGGCCCGGGACCGGAGGTGGAGCAGCAGCCGGAGCACCGCCGACGTCGTGGCGGGGTCCAGGTGCGCGGTCGGCTCGTCGAGCAGCACGACGCACGCCCCCGCCTCCACCCGCACCAGCACGCGAGCCAGCGCGAGACGCCGTCCCTCGCCGGGGCTCAGTCGTGCGGGATCGGCATGCGGGTCGAGCCCGCGGAGGTCGACGGTCGCGAGCAGCCTGGCGGTGTCGCCGGGGTGCGCACCGAATGCGACCAGCTCCTCGCCGACGGTCGGCGCGACGAACTCCGGACGCTGCGGCAGCACCGCGATCGACGCCGCCCTGACGATCGCACCACGGACGGCGTCGGCTTCGAGCGCCGCACCACGACCGGCGAGCACGTCGAGCACGGTCGACTTCCCGCTCCCGCTGCCGCCGGCGAGCAGCACGAGCTCGCCGTGGCGCACGTCGAGCTCGAGGTCCCGGACCGGTTCCGCGCCGTCGGTCCGTCGCACGGTGAGGTGCCGGACCGAGACCCCGATGCCGTCGGCCGCGACGGGCCGGGGCCGGGGCGCGTCGATCTCGGCCCGCGCGCGCCGCTCCGCCTCCCGGCCGTCCTGGGCCTGGTGGAACGCCGCGCCGACTTCCCGGATCGGGGTGAAGCACTCCGGCGCGAGCAGCAGCACGAGCAGCCCGGAGGCGAGGGGAAGGTCGCCGACGAGCAGCCGCAGGCCGATGACGACGGCGACGAGCGCGACGGCGATCGTGCCGATGAGCTCGAGCGCGAGCGCCGACAGGAACGCGGTGCGCAGCACCCGGACGCTCCGTGCTGCGTGCTCGTCGGACACCGCGCGGAGGCGCGCCGCCTGCTCGTCGAGCCTGCCGAGCCCGACGAGGACGGGAAGACCCCTCGCGAGCTCGACGAGGTGGTCGGACAGGCGCGCGAGCGCGTCGGCGCTCCGGGCGACGTGGTCCCGGGTGTGCTGTCCGATCAGCACCATGAACAGCGGCACCAGCCAGATCGTGCCCGCCACGATCGCGGCGGACAGCGGGTCCGCGCCCAGGATCCGCAGCCCGACGAGCAATGGGACGACCGCCGCCTCGACGAGCGCCGGCAGGGCGACGCCGACGTGGTCGTCGAGCGCGTCGAGCCCGTCCGTGGCGAGGACCGAGGCGGAACCGGACCGCGTCCGCCCCCGCGCGACGAGTGCCGTCAGCAGCGCGCGGCGCAGGCCGTCCTTCAGGTCCGCTGCAGCGGCCGAGGCGAGCCGGGCGGACCACGCTGCGGCGCCCGCGCGGACCAGCGCCCCCACCAGCACCAGTGCGACATCGCTCGTCGGCAGCCGACCGTGCACCGCCGCGGCGACCCCGTCCGCGACCCCTTCGGCGAGCAGCACCAGCCCGACGGCCTTGGCCAGGCTCGCGACGGCGAGCGCGACCGTCCGCCGCCGGGGCAGGAGGCGGAGGTCGGCCGCGGGCGACGGACCGGTGCGCACGGCGGTCAGTGCGCCGCGGGGATGGCGGCGGGCGAGATGCGGCGGCGGAACACCCAGTAGCTCCACCCCTGGTAGAGAAGGACCAGGGGGACGCCGAACGCGGCGACGACGGACATCACGCCGAGCGTGTAGGCGGACGAGGACGCGTTCCAGACGGTGAGCGACCAGGCGGCGCTGAGGGTCGAGGGCAGCACCAGCGGGAAGGCGGCACCGAACAGCGCCGCGACGCCCAGGACGAGGAAGACGCCGTAGCCGAGGAACGCGCGGCCCTCGTGCCGGCGCGTCGCCGCGACCCAGCCGCCCGCAGCGGCCGCCGCCGCGACGGCGACGAGCAGCCAGGTGACGGCCGTCCCACGACGCAGCTGCAGCTCGACGACCCAGCCGACGATCGGCAGCAGCGCGATGGGCGCGATCCGCGCCGAGAACCGCCCGGCGCGGACCCGCACCGGTCCGTCCGTCTTCAGCGCCAGGTACGTCGACGCGTGCGCCAGCGAGAAGCCGACGACGGCCAGGCCGCCGAGCACCGCCTGCCAGGTGGCCCAGACGAACGGCCCGCCCACGCGGTCGCCGTTGGCGTCGAGCGGCAGCCCCGTGGTCGTGAGCGACAGCGCGGCACCGACGCAGAAGGCGGCCACGAACGAGCCGAGCCCCATCGCGGTGTCCCACACGCGCCGCCAGCGCCGATCGTCGACCTTGCCTGCGAACTCGATCGCGACGGCCCGCACGATGAGCGCGACCAGCAGCAGGACGATCGGGAGGTACAGCGTGGACAGCAGCGACGCGTACCAGGACGGGAACGCCGCGAAGGTGGCGCCGCCGGCCGTCAGCAGCCACACCTCGTTGCCGTCCCAGACCGGGCCGATGGTGTTCAGCATCACGCGGCGGTCCTGCTCCGACCGCGCGGAGACGAGCATGTGCATGCCCACGCCGAGGTCGAAGCCCTCGAGGAACAGGTAACCGGTCCAGAGCACGGCGATCACCACGAACCAGACGACGGGCAGGACGGAGTCCATCAGGCTTCCCTTCTGCGATCAGTACGCGAAGGCGAGGACGTCGTCCTCGCGGTCGGTGGGGGGAGGCGCGTCGAGCTCGGGCACGACCGCCGCGACGCCGCCGCGGATCACCCGCACCAGCAGGAACACCTCGACGACGAGCAGCACCCCGTACAGGGCGGCGAAGGTCGCGAGCGACGTGATCAGCTCCCCCGCCGTCACACCGGGCGACACCGCCGCCGCGGTGAAGAGGGAGACCCCGTCGACGCCGGTCGGGTTCGGCGCGACCACGAACGGCTGCCGGCCCATCTCGGTGAAGATCCATCCCGCTGCGTTGGCGCCGAACGGCGCGAGGATGCCGAAGACGGCGAGCTGCATCAGCCGCTTCGAGCGCGGCACGGTGCCCTTCCGGGTCAGCCAGAGCGCGACCGCGGCGGCGAACGCGGCGATGCCGCCGAAGCCGATCATGATGCGGAAGCCCCAGTAGGTCACGGTCATGTCCGGCTGGTAGTCGATGGTCGCTCCCGACCGGCTGCCGTAGATCGACCCGGTCGGCAGCGTCGACCCGTAGGCCCGCTGGTACTGCGGGATCAGCTCGTTCACGCCCTTGACGGGCGTGCTGAAGTCGCCGTTCGCGAGGAACGACAGCACGAACGGGATCTCGATCAGGTTGGTGACGTTCGCGCAGGAGGCCGACGACACGTCCCCGACGGCGAGCACCGAGAACGAGGTCCCGGTCTCGCACGCCGCCTCCGCCGATGCCATCTTCAGCGGCTGCTGCTGGAACAGCAGCTTGCCCTGCGCGTCGCCTGTGACGGCGACCGCTCCGAATCCGAGGATCGCGACGACCGCGCCTACCCGGAGGGTGTTGATCCAGACGCGGTGATCGAGCCGATCGCGCCCCGGCTGCGCCGGGTCCTCCCCCGGCACGACCCGGCCGTCCGCGTCCAGCTCGTCGATGCCCAGGCTGCGGCGCTTCCACAGCTGGTACCACCCGATGCCGAGGAGGAAGCCGCCCGCCACTCCCGCGCTGCCCGCGATCGTGTGGGAGAAGGCGACGAGCGCCGTGTTGTTGGTGAGCACCGCCCAGACGTCGGTCATCCGCGGCCGCCCGTGCACGAGCGCGACACCGACGGGGTGCTGCATCCACGAGTTCGCGACGATGATGAAGTAGGCGCTCAGCACCGATGCGCCGGCGGCCATGGCGAGGGTCAGGAGGTGCAGCCGCTTCGGCAGCCGCTGCCAGCCGAAGATCCAGAGGCCGAGGAAGGTCGACTCGACGAAGAACGCGAGGAGCGCCTCCATCGCGAGCGGGGCGCCGAACACGTCGCCGACGAACCGGCTGTACTCGCTCCACGCGAGACCGAACTGGAACTCCTGCACGATGCCGGTGGCGACGCCCATGATGAAGTTGACGAGGTAGACCTTCCCCCAGAACCTCGTCATGCGGTACCAACGGTCATCACCGGTGCGCACCCATCGCCACTGCATGAACACCAGGGCGGGGCCGAGCCCGATCGTGAGCGGCACGAGCAGGAAGTGGTAGACGGTCGTGATCCCGAACTGCCATCGAGCGATCGCGACGACATCCATCGGTACCTCCACATGGGATGATTTCTACGTCTCGTAGAGACACAACAGTTCTACCACGTGTAGAAGTTATGAGGAGGGACGACATGGAGTCGCTCGGCGAGCTGGAGCGCACGGCGCTCGAGCAGCTCTGGGACGCTGCCGGACCGCTCACCCCAGGTGAGCTGCGGGACCGGCTCGCGATCGGCGATCAACGCGGGCTCGCGCTCACCACGGTGATGACCGTGCTCAGCCGACTCGAGAAGAAGGGCTTCGTCGCTCGCGACCGCACGGTGCGTCCGGCCACGTACGCCCCGGTCTCGGCCCGCGAGGAGTATGTCGCGGAGCTGATGCACGATGCGCTCGGCGCAGCAGGCGACCGGACCGAGGCGCTCGCCCGGTTCGTCGGGCGGGCGAGCGCCGACGAGACCGCGGCGCTCCGCCGGCTGCTCGGACTCGACTGACCGGATCACGATGATCCTCGCCGCGGTGCTCCTCGCGATCCTCGCGGTGCTGCTGGCCTGGCCGGTGCCGCTCGCTCTCGCCCGCAGCAGCTGGCCGGACCGCGCGCCGGGCACCGCCCTGCTGCTCTGGCAGGCGATCGCGCTCGCCGGCGTGCTGTCCCTGATCGGATCCCTGCTGGTCGCCGGGCTGGCTCCCTACGGCGCGCACCCCGTCGCCGCGATCCGGGTGCTCACGGGCGATGCCCTGCGGGGCGCGGTGCCGCAGGGCACGACCACCGGTTCCGCGCTCGCGCTCGCGGCCGCGATCCTGCTCGGCGCGCACCTCGTGCTCAACCTCGTCGCCACGGTGGTGCGGACCGAGCGGCAGCGCGCGCGGCACCGCAGCCTGGTGCTGCTGCTGAGCGCACCGATGCCCGAGACGCCGAGGACCAGGGTGCTGGACGCCACCGCTCCGATCGCGTACTGCCTCCCGGGAACGGCGCGGAGTCTCACCGTGCTGTCCGCCGGCCTGCTCGCGCTGCTCTCGGAGCAGGAGGTCCAGGGGGTCGTCGAGCACGAGCGCGCCCACCTCCGGCAGCACCACGCGCTCGTGCTGGTCGCGTTCCGCGCCTGGCGCATCGCGCTCCCGTGGTTCCCGGTCGCGAGTCGCGCGCAGGACGCGGTGGGGCTGCTCACGGAGATGCTCGCCGACGACCAGGCGCGCAGGACCGTCCCCGACCCCGTGCTGGCGAGGGCGATCGCGATCGTGGCGAGCGGAGGAGGTGCCCCCGGCGTTCCCCTCGAGGACGCCGCGGCGGCCGACCCGGTCTCGGTGGGCCGCCGGGTGCGACGGCTGGTGTCGCCGGCGTCCGCACCCCGCGCCGTGCGGGCGGTGGTCCCGATCGCCGCGGTGGCGCTGGTGGTCGTGCCGCCGGTGCTGCTCGCGATGCCGTCGTTCACCGGCTGACGCACCCGGTGCGTTTCGAAGGGGTTTCTGCGTGCCTTCGGCCGACAGGAACCC
>JABBOB010000015.1:0-320 GCA_019352055.1 Acidobacteriota bacterium | reverse complement strand
GGGGACGACGACACGGGCGGGCCCTCCGTGAGGAGGACCCGCCCGTGTCGTCGTCAGTGCTGGATCAGCGGCTGGCGAGGCGCTCGCGCAACGCGGCCAGCGCCTCGTCGTCGGCGAGGACGCCGCCCGAGGTGGAGTCGCTCGAGAACGTGTTCTCCGCGGCAGCGGTCGCCTCGTCCGCGAGCTGCTTCTGGATCTGCGCCTTGTGCGCCTCCCAGCGGGCCTGCGCGGCCGCGTACTCCTGCTCCCACTTGTCGCGCTGCTCCTCGAAGCCCTCGCGCCACTCGTTGGTCTCCGGGTCGAAGCCCTCGGGGTACTTG
>JABBOB010000001.1:92568-144422 GCA_019352055.1 Acidobacteriota bacterium | reverse complement strand
TGCCCGGTATGTGGATTTTCCGGCCCGTCCCATGCGTAACGCCCGCGCCGCGATCGGGCACCTCCAGCTCGCGGGCGTCCCCGACGCGCGGGTCGATGCCGAGCTGCTGCTCGCGCACGTCCTCGACACCAGCCGGGGCCGAGCTCAGGCGCTCGCGCTCATCGGCATCACGGTGTCCCCGCCGGTCGCGGAGCGGTACCGCACCCTCGTGCTGCGCCGCGGGCTCCGCGAGCCGCTGCAGCACCTGACCGGCAGGGCAGGGTTCCGGCACATCGAGCTCGCCGTCGGCCCCGGCGTCTTCGTGCCGCGACCGGAGACCGAGGTGCTCGTCGAACACGCGCTCCTCGGGCTGCCCGTGGGCGGCCGTGTCGTGGACCTCGGCACCGGCAGCGGGGCGATCGCCCTGTCGATCGCGGCCGAACGGCCCGACGCCTCGGTGGTCGGCGTCGAACGCAGTCCGGAGGCGTTCGCCTGGGCCGAGCTGAACCGGCAGCGCCTGGGCGCGGAGAACGCGCGGGTCGCTCTCGGCGACCTCGCGGACGCCGTTCCGGATTGGAACGGCACGGTCGACGTCGTCGTCTCCAATCCGCCGTACGTCCCCGACGGCATGATCCCGAAGGACCCGGAGGTGCAGCGGTTCGATCCTCCCGCGGCCCTCTACGGCGGCCAGGACGGGCTCGACCCGATGCGGGCCGTCGTCGCCACCGCCCGGCGGCTGCTGAAGCCGGGCGGCCTCCTCGCGGTGGAGCACGGGGAGCTGCAGGGGGCGGCCACCCGGGCTCTTCTCGGCTCGGCGTGGATGGACGAGGCGACCCACCCCGACCTGACGGGCCGGGACCGTGTGACGACCGGTCGCCTCCGCTGAGCGATCATCGCTGAACACCCACCCGCGACGGAGCGGGGGAGCGGGGGTGCCGCGCTACCATCTCGGGCATGGCGACCGTGGTGGATTGCGCCGATCCGGTGAGCCTGCTCCCGGGGATGCGCGAGGCTCGCGCCGCGATCGCTCGCGGCGATCTCGTCGTGATGCCCACGGACACCGTCTACGGCATCGCCGCGGACGCGTTCCAGCCCTACGCGGTGCAGGCGCTCCTCGACGCGAAGGGCCGCGGCAGGAGCGCCCCACCCCCCGTGCTCGTGCCGAGCCGCTCGACGCTCGACGCCCTCGCGGAGACCGTGCCCGACGCCGTCACGAAGCTCGCCGACGCCTTCTGGCCCGGCGGGCTGACCATCGTCCTCCCGGCCAGGGCGACGCTCGCCTGGGACCTCGGCGACACCGGTGGCACCGTCGCCCTCCGGATGCCCGACGATCGGATCGCGCTCGAGCTGCTCGCCGAGACCGGCCCGCTCGCCGTCAGCTCCGCGAACCGCACCGGCCAGCCCGCCGCGCAGACCGTCCAGGACGCCCTCGACCAGCTGGGCGAGTCCATCGAGGTCTACCTCGATGCGGGCGCGACCTCGGGTCCCCTCCCGTCCACGATCGTCGACGCCACCGGACTGGTCGACGGATCCGGTCCGCTCGTCGTGCTCCGCGAGGGCGTCATCCTCCGCGAGGCGCTCGAGGCCGCCGTGCCGGAGGCGTTCATCGTGCCCGTCCGTGCTGCTGAGCCGGAGGTCCCGCAGCCGGAAGCGGCTGAGCCGGAAGCGCCGGATTCCGGGACCGAGCAGCGCGAGACCGCGCCGGCGGCCCCCGACGTCCCGGCCGATCGGGAACCGGAGGCGCCCCAGCACCCCGCACCGGCGGAGGAACCGAGGCCCACGGAGTGATCGTCACGCTGCTCGTCGCGCTCTCCGGCGCCGTCGTGAGCTTCCTGATGTCGATCGTCATGTGGCGGGTCGGCATCCGGTTCAAGCTCCATCCGGAGATCCGCGAGCGCGACGTGCACACCCGCCCGACGCCCCGCCTCGGCGGCGTCGCGATGTACACCGGGCTGCTGACCGCGCTGCTCATCGCCTCGCAGATCCAGTACTTCCGCGTCGTGTTCTTCGAAGGCAACCAGCGGCAGATCGCCGCGATCCTCATCGCGGCGACCCTCATCGTCGTGATGGGCGTGCTCGACGACTTCTTCGACCTCGACTGGACCACCAAGCTGATCGGCCAGGTCATCGCCGCGGGGGTCCTGGCCTGGCTCGGCGGTCTGCAGATCGATCAGCTGCCGATCGGCGGGGTCACGATCCCGTCCACCTGGTCGTCGCTCGCGCTCACGTTGATCGTGGTCGTCGTCGTGATGAACATGATGAACTTCATCGACGGCCTCGACGGCCTCGTCGCGGGCATCGCGATCATCGCGAACGGCGCGTTCTTCCTCTACAGCTACATGGCGCTGCAGGCGAGCGGGTCCACCAGCTACTTCAGCCTCGGCACCCTGATCTCCGCCACGATGGCAGGCGTCTGCCTCGGCTTCCTGCCGCTGAACTGGCATCCCGCGAGGCTCTTCATGGGGGATGCGGGCAGCCTCATGGTCGGTCTGATGTTCGCCGTCGCGTCGATCAGCGTCTCGGGGAACATGGATCCGGAGATGTTCCAGAACCCGGCCGGAGGCTACTACCGGGCGCTCTACGCACCGGCCTTCACACTGCTGCTGCTGCCCGTCGCCATCCTGATCGTGCCGACGCTCGACTTCGGGCTCGCGGTCGTCCGGCGGATCGCGGCCGGCAAGAGCCCGTTCAGCGCCGACCGCAAGCACCTGCACCACCGCCTGCTCGACATGGGGCACACCCGCCTGCACGCCACGCTGATCTTCTACGCGTGGACGGCGGTGATCTCGATGGGATCGCTGCTCTTCTTCGTGGCCGACCAGGTCGTCGCCTGGAGCTTCATCGGCGGGGGGCTCCTGGTGTGCGCCCTGGCGACGCTGGCCCCGCTGTCGCATCGCAAGCGTCGCGAGTACCAGGTCCAGGCCGCCCCGGTCGCGACCACCACCCGGGAGATCGCCGTGCTCGACCCGCTCGACCGCGCCGGATCCGCCGCCAAGGAGCGCTCCGCGTGAACTTCGACACCCTCGGCACCGTGATGCGGCGCGCCCTCGTGCTCGGTGCGACGGTCGGCTTCGCGGTCGGCCTCGCGACCGGGCTCGTCGGCCTCGCGATCGCCGGCTGGCCGGGCCTCGCCTCGGGCCTCGTCGGGGCCGTGCTGACCATCCTCTTCCTCGGGATCACCGCCCTGGGGCTGCTGCTCTCCGGTCGCGTGACCCGCCGCGGCGGGATGGCCGCCTCCGCCGTCCTGATGCTCGCGTGGTTCGTGAAGCTCATCGTCTTCGTGCTCGTGATGATCGCGCTGCGGACCCAGTCCTGGGTCGTGCCCGGCGTCCTGCTCGTCAGCATCGTGGGCACCGTGATCGCGTCGCTCGTCATCGACGCCGTCGTCGTGGGTCGTGCCCGGATCCCGGTGACCGACCGGGTCTGAATCCCCGTCCGGGAGCGCCTCCCCGGCTCTCCGGAGGCCCTCACCTGTTGATAGGGTGGTCGAACGCCCGCCCATCCACCGCGTGCGCCGAGCGCGCAGATGTACGGAGAGAGCGCTGTTCCAGCACCTTTTCACCACGTTGCCAATGTCAGCCGACGGTGGCGGTTTCGTCGCGCCCACGATCGACCAGTTCTTCCCCGGTGCGATCCTGTTCGCGGGCACCCCGTTCGCGATGAACCGCATCATGATCGCCAGGATGCTCGCGGTCCTCGTGCTCGTCGTGTGGCTCTGGCTGGGCACGCGCCGCATGACGGTCGTGCCGGGCCGCTTCCAGGTCTCGGTCGAGTTCCTGCTCGGGTTCGTGCGGAACAACATCGCGATCGAGACCCTCGGCGAGAAGGACGGCAAGCGCTTCCTGCCCGTCATCATGACGATGTTCTTCCTCGTCTTCGCGACGAACATCACCGGCGCGATCCCGCCGATGCTGATCCAGGGGTCCTCGTTGATCGGCCTGCCGCTCGTGCTCGCGGTCATCGCCTGGGCGCTCTTCATCTACGCCGGCTTCCGGAAGCTCGGCTGGACCTACCTGAAGAACGCGCTGTTCCTCCCGGGCGTCCCCAAGGTCCTCTACATCCTCCTGACGCCGCTCGAGATCCTCTCGACGTTCATCGTCCGGCCGGTGACCCTGACCCTCCGGCTCCTGATGAACATGGTCTCCGGGCACCTGCTGCTCGCCCTGGTCTACTCGGCGTCGTCGTTCTTCCTCTTCACGCTCCTGCCCGCAGGCAACTTCCTCGGCCTGATCGGCGTGGGCACCGTGGCGTTCGGCCTCGTGTACCTCGCCTTCGAGATCTTCGTCGCCGCGCTGCAGGCGTACGTCTTCGCCTTCCTCACCGCGATCTACATCCAGCTCGCGACTGCTGAAGAGCACTGACAGCCCGCCACCGCGGGCCTTGTTCCACACCGAAAGGAAACCCTGAATGCATATCGTCGGCTATCTCGCCGCGCTCGGCTTCGGCATCGCCGCGATCGGCTCCGGTATCGGCGTCGGCATCATCGTCGGCAAGACGATCGAGTCCGTCGCCCGGCAGCCCGAGCTGCAGGGCCGCCTCACCTCGCTGATGTTCCTCGGCATCGCGCTCACCGAGGCGCTCTGCTTCATCGCGATCGCGATCGGCTTCATCCCGTTCCCCTCCCCGTAAGTCACAGGTGAACGAGGCCGAAGGAGCCTGATTCATGAACACGACAATCGTCGCTGCGGCGTCGGCGTCGAACCACAGCCTGCTGATCCCGGAGATCCCGGACCTCTTCTGGGGAACGGTCGGCTTCGTCGTCGTCCTGCTGGTCTTCATCTTCGTCGCGCTGCCCCGCCTGAACGCGGTGCTCGACGCGCGCTCGAAGGCCATCGAAGGCCGGATCGACGAGGCGAAGCACGCCCGCGAGGAAGCCGAGGCCGTCCTCGAGCGGTACCAGCAGCAGCTGGCCGAGGCGCGGACCGAGGCCGGACGCATCCGTGAGGCGGCCCGCGAGGACGCGAAGCGCATCCGCGCCGAGCTCGTCGAGGCGGCCCAGGCCGAGGCCGCGCGCGTCGTCGCCCAGGCGCGCACCCAGATCGAGTCCGAGCGCGACTCCGCCGTGCAGTCGCTGCGCGCCGAGGTCGGCTCGCTGGCGCTGGACCTCGCGTCGGCCGTCGTGACCGAGCACCTCGCGACCGACGCGAACGCGAAGGCGTTCGTCGACCGCTTCCTCGAGGACCTGCAGATCGAGCACGCCTCCGAGGGCCGCGTCCAGTGACCGGGCGCAACTGATGGGCGCCGCGACGCGGACGTCCACCGCAGCAGGCGTCGCGGCGCTGGCGCGGATCACCCGCCCGGTGGAGCGGCTCGGCGACGAGCTGCTCACCGCCGCGCGCGGGCTCGCCTCCTCGCACCAGCTCCTGTCGGTGCTGGCCGACGTGGGCATCCCCGCCGAGCAGCGGGTCGCGCTCGCCCAGCGGGTGTTCGCCGGACTGAGCGCGCAGACGCGTGACCTCCTCGCGACCCTCGCGAGCGGTCGCTGGTCCGAGCCCGTCGACCTGGTCGCCGGTGTGGAGGAGCTCGGCTTCCGGGCCCTCGCGGCGTCGCCGTCGGGGGAGGGGCTCGACAGCGAGCTGTTCTCCGTGCTGCAGACCGTCGGGTCCGAGGGCCGGCTCGAGCTCGCGCTCGGCGGGATGTCCTCGCCCGTGGAGGCCAGGCTGGCCCTGGTCGACACCCTCCTGCAGGAGGCGTCACCCGCGACCCGGCTGATCCTGCGTCACATCGTGCAGCTGCCCCGTGGCCGCAAGCCGCTGGAGGCGCTGCGCGACGTGCAGGCGATCGTGGCGGATGCCCGGGACCGCGTCGTGGCGGTGGTCCAGACCGCGGCCCCCCTGAGCGCTGCTCAGGCGAAGGCCCTCGCAGCGCGGCTCGAGCAGGGTTACGGGCGTAAAATCTCCATCAACCAGGTGGTCGACCCGAGCCTCCTCGGCGGCGTGCGGATCACGATCGGCGACGACGTGATCGACGGCACGGTCCGCGCCCGGCTCGACGATCTCCGCCTGCGGCTCGCGGGCTGAATCCCTCCCCCTCTTCTCCACCTCTCGACGAGTAAGGACATCTCGTGACCGACCTCAGCATCAGCCCCGACGCGATCCGCAGCGCTCTCGCGGACTTCGCGGCGGCGTACGACCCGGGCAAGGCGTCCGCCACCGAGGTCGGCACGGTGATCGACGCAGCCGACGGCATCGCGCACGTCGAGGGCCTCCCCAACGTGATGGCCAACGAGCTCGTCGTCTTCGCCGACGGCACCCGCGGCCTCGCGCTCAACCTCGACGAGGACGACATCGGCGTCATCGTGCTCGGCGAGTTCACCGGCATCGAGGAGGGCATGGAGGTCCGCCGCACCGGCGAGGTGCTCTCGGTGCCGGTCGGCGACGCCTACCTCGGACGGGTGGTCGACCCGCTCGGCCAGCCGCTCGACGGCCGCGGCGAGATCGTGACCACCGAGCGCCGCGCGCTCGAGCTGCAGGCGCCCGGCGTCATGCAGCGCAAGAGCGTCCACGAGCCGATGCAGACCGGGATCAAGGCGATCGACGCGATGATCCCGATCGGCCGCGGCCAGCGCCAGCTGATCATCGGCGACCGCCAGACCGGCAAGACGGCCATCGCGATCGACACGATCATCAACCAGAAGGCCAACTGGGACTCGGGCGACCCGGTCAAGCAGGTCCGGTGCATCTACGTCGCGATCGGCCAGAAGGGCTCGACCATCGCCGGCGTGCGCGGCGCGCTCGAGGAGGCCGGCGCGATGGAGTACACGACCATCGTCGCCGCCCCCGCGTCCGATCCCGCCGGCTTCAAGTACCTCGCGCCCTACACCGGCTCGGCCATCGGCCAGCACTGGATGTACGACAGCAAGCACGTCCTGATCATCTTCGACGACCTCTCGAAGCAGGCCGCCGCGTACCGCGCGGTCTCCCTCCTGCTGCGTCGTCCGCCGGGGCGCGAGGCCTACCCGGGTGACGTGTTCTACCTGCACTCCCGCCTGCTGGAGCGCTGCGCGAAGCTGTCCGACGAGCTCGGCGCCGGCTCGATGACCGGGCTCCCGATCATCGAGACGCAGGCGAACGACGTG
The DNA here is from genome assembly GCA_019352055.1 of Acidobacteriota bacterium. Taxonomy (GTDB): domain Bacteria; phylum Actinomycetota; class Actinomycetes; order Actinomycetales; family Microbacteriaceae; genus Amnibacterium. Next base: position 137,365 of record JABBOB010000001.1, on the reverse strand, counting down.
TCCGCCTACATCCCCACGAACGTGATCTCGATCACCGACGGCCAGATCTTCCTGCAGTCCGACCTGTTCAACGCGAACCAGCGCCCCGCGGTCGACGTGGGCATCTCGGTGTCCCGCGTCGGCGGCGACGCGCAGGTGAAGAGCATCAAGAAGGTGTCCGGCACCCTGAAGCTCGAGCTCGCGCAGTACCGGTCGCTCGAGGCGTTCGCGATGTTCGCGTCCGACCTCGACGCGGCGAGCCGCCGCCAGCTGGCCCGCGGCGCGCGCCTCACCGAACTGCTGCGCCAGCCGCAGTACTCGCCGTACCCGGTGGAGGAGCAGGTCGTCTCGATCTGGTCCGGCACGAACGGCAAGTTCGACGAGGTCCCCGTCGAGGACGTGCTGCGGTTCGAGCGCGAGCTGCTCGACTACCTGAAGCACAACACCTCCGTGCTCGACACGCTCCGCGAGACCAACGTGCTGGACGACGACACCGTCGCTGCTCTGACCGAGTCGGTCGACGAGTTCAAGAAGCAGTTCACGACGAGCGAGGGCAACCCGCTCGCGTCCGTGGGCAAGGAGAGCTTCGAAGCGGCCGACCGCGGCGACGTCGAGCAGGCGAAGATCACCCGGAACAAGAGGTAGTCGGTGGCGGCCCAGGTTCGCGTCTACCGCTCGAGGATCAAGAGCGCGCAGACGACGAAGAAGATCACCCGCGCGATGGAGCTCATCTCCGCCTCGCGGATCGCGAAGGCGCAGCAGCGCGTGGCGGCGAGCCTGCCGTACGCGCGGGCCGTGACCCGCGCCGTGTCGGCGGTGGCGACGTACTCCAACGTCGACCACATCCTCACTCGTGAGGCCGAGAACCCGAAGCGCGCCGCGATCGTGATCTTCTCCTCGGACCGCGGTCTCGCCGGCGCGTTCAACTCCAACGTCCTGCGGAAGAGCGAGGAGCTCGCCGAGCTCCTGCGCGCCGAGGGCAAGGAGGTCGTCTCCTACCTCGTCGGCCGCAAGGCGGTCGGGTACTACCGGTTCCGTCGCCGCGACTTCGTGCGCGACTGGGTGGGAGGCACCGACAACCCGACGGCGGAGACGGCCCACGAGATCGCGGACGCGGTCGTCGAGGCGTTCGTGCGGGACACCGCGGACGGCGGGGTGGACGAGATCCATGTCGTCTACAACCGGTTCGTCTCCATGCTTACCCAGACCCCCGAGATGCTGCGGCTCCTGCCGCTGGAGGTCGTCGAGGGCGTCGAGGAGCCGACGGACCGCAACACCCTGCCGCTCTACGAGTTCGAGCCCGACAACGGCGAGGTCCTCGACGCGCTGCTGCCCGTGTACATCGAGTCCCGGCTCTACGCCGCGATGCTCGAGAGCGCGGCCAGCAAGCACGCGGCGACCCAGCGGGCGATGAAGGCAGCAAGCGACAACGCGGACAAGCTGATCCGCGAGTACACCAGGCTCGCGAACAACGCGAGGCAGCAGGAGATCACGCAGCAGATCTCCGAGATCGTCGGCGGCGCCGACGCCCTCTCGACGAACTAGCACTGCCCCGGCAGCTGAGGAAGGACGAAAGAGCCATGACGCTCACCGCCCCCGAGACCGAGAAGACCGCCGAGCAGGGCGTGGGACGCGTATCCCGCGTGACCGGCCCGGTCGTCGACATCGAGTTCCCGCACGACTCGATCCCCGAGATCTACAACGCGCTCAAGACGACGATCGTGATCGGTGACGAATCCACCGAGATCACGCTCGAGGTCGCGCAGCACCTCGGCGACGACGTCGTCCGTGCCATCGCGCTGAAGCCGACCGACGGCATGGTCCGTGGCCAGGAGGTGCGCGACACCGGCGAGGCCATCTCCGTGCCCGTCGGCGACGTCACCAAGGGGCACGTGTTCAACGTGATCGGCGAGCCGCTGAACCTCAAGCCCGGCGAGACGCTCGAGATCACGGAGCGCTGGCCGATCCACCGCAAGGCGCCGGCGTTCGACACGCTCGAGTCGAAGACCAACCTCTTCGAGACCGGCATCAAGGTCATCGACCTGCTGACCCCCTACGTGCAGGGCGGCAAGATCGGCCTGTTCGGTGGTGCCGGAGTCGGCAAGACCGTCCTGATCCAGGAGATGATCTACCGCGTCGCGGCCAACCACGGCGGTGTGTCCGTCTTCGCCGGCGTCGGTGAGCGCACCCGCGAGGGCAACGACCTCATCGGGGAGATGGAGGAGGCGGGCGTCTTCGACAAGACCGCCCTCGTCTTCGGCCAGATGGACGAGCCCCCCGGGACGCGGCTCCGAGTCGCGCTGTCCGCGCTGACGATGGCGGAGTACTTCCGCGACGTGCAGAACCAGGACGTGCTGCTCTTCATCGACAACATCTTCCGGTTCACGCAGGCCGGTTCCGAGGTGTCGACCCTGCTGGGCCGCATGCCGTCCGCGGTCGGCTACCAGCCGAACCTCGCGGACGAGATGGGTGTGCTCCAGGAGCGCATCACGTCGACTCGCGGCCACTCGATCACCTCGCTGCAGGCGATCTACGTGCCGGCGGACGACTACACCGACCCGGCTCCCGCCACCACGTTCGCGCACCTCGACGCCACGACGGAGCTCTCCCGCGAGATCGCGTCGCGCGGCCTGTACCCGGCCGTGGACCCGCTGACCTCAACGAGCCGCATCCTCGACCCGCGCTACCTGGGCGAGGACCACTACCGCGTCGCCACGACCGTGAAGCAGATCCTGCAGAAGAACAAGGAGCTGCAGGAGATCATCGCGATCCTCGGCGTCGACGAGCTGTCGGAGGAGGACAAGATCACGGTGGCGCGCGCCCGCCGGATCCAGCAGTTCCTCTCCCAGAACACCTACATGGCGACGAAGTTCACCGGTGTCGAGGGCTCGACCGTGCCGTTGAAGGACACGGTCGAGTCGTTCGACGCGATCGCCAAGGGCGAGTTCGACGACGTGCCCGAGCAGGCGTTCTTCAACGTCGGCTCGATCAGCGACGTCGAGGAGAAGGCCGCGCAGATGGCCAAGGAGAACGACTGACCATGGCCGATCTCACGGTCACCGTCGTCTCCGCCGACGAGCAGGTGTGGTCCGGGCAGGCGACGATGGTGGTCGCCCGGACGAAGGTCGGGGAGATCGGCATCCTGGCCGGTCACCAGCCGCTGCTCGGTGTGCTGGCCGCCGGCGAGGTGCGCATCACCGCCTCCGACGGAGGTCGCATCGTCGCGAACGCGGAGGAGGGCTTCATCTCGGTCGAGAACAACACGGTCACGATCGCGGCCCGCGCGGCCGCCCTCGTCTGAGCCCGACCACTCTCCGTTTTGTAGGACGCTCCGTCCTACAAAACGGAGAATGATCGTGCTGCTGCCGCCCTCCGAGACCAAGTCGGAGGGCGGCTTCGGCGTGCTCGATCCCGCCGCGCTCGGCTTCCCGTCGCTGCGGGGCCGGCGCCGCACCGCGGCGGCCGCGCTCAAGCGGGTGCCGCTGCGGGACGCGCCCGGCGTGCTGAAGCTCGGCGCGCGCAACGCGCACGAGGCGCGCTGGAACCGGGAGCTCACCGCAGGACCGGTGCTGCCGGCGATCGAGCGGTACGCCGGCGTGCTCTACGACGGGCTCGGTGCCGGCACGCTGCCGCGCGATGCGCGCGCCTGGGTCGACGGTCACGTGGTCATCGCCTCCGCGCTGTTCGGCCTGCTCCGCGCCGGCGACCCGATCCCGCTGTACCGGCTGTCGGGGTCGACGGTGCTGCCCGGCCTCGCGCTGAGGACGCACTGGCGCGACGCGATCGCGGAGGCGATCACGGCGACGGGGGAGTGGGTGCTCGACGCGCGGTCGGAGGCCTACGTGGCGCTCGGCGCCGCACCGGTGGGGAGCGCGTTCCTGCACGTCGAGACCACCGAGGGCCGCGCCCTGAACCACTTCAACAAGCACGCGAAGGGTGCGCTGGTGCGGCGCCTCGCGGAGACCGGGGCGGAGGCCTCGTCCCGCGGGGAGCTGCTCGGGTGGGCGGAGGACCACGGCGTCGCGCTCCATCCGCGCGGTGGGACCGACCTCGTCCTGCTGGTCTGAGGGTCCTGCCGGTCCGAGGCACTCGAGATGATGGTGGGCATGGCTGAATCGGACATCGCAGGGACCGTCGCGCGGGCGCTCGAGCTCTCGCCCGTCGTCGACGGGCACAACGACTGGGCCTGGGAGAGCCGGCTGAACCGCCGGTACACCGTCGCAGGGCTCGACGTGTCGCCGTCGACGCAGACCGACATCGTGCGGCTGCGGGCAGGCGGCGTCGGCGCGCAGTTCTGGAGCGTGTTCGTCGAGGACCGCGGCGAGGGCGCCGTCGCGGTGAAGGAGACGCTGGAGCAGATCGACTGGGTGCACCGCCTCGTCGAGGCCTACCCGGACGACTTCGCGCTCGCCCGCACCGCCGCGGACGTCGAGGCCGCCCGCGCCTCCGGGAGGATCGCCTGCCTGCTCGGGGCGGAAGGTGCCCACAGCATCGACGACTCGCCCGCGGTGCTGCGGATGCTCGCGGCGCTCGGGGTGCGCTACCTGACGCTGACGCACAACCTCACGAGCAGCTGGGCCGACTCGGCGACGGACGATCCGGTGCACGGCGGCCTCACGGCCCGCGGTCGCGAGTACGTCCGCGAGCTGAACCGACTCGGGGTCCTCGTCGACCTCTCGCACGTGGCCGCCACCACGATGCACGCGACCCTCGACGTCGCCACGGCGCCGGTGATCTTCAGCCACAGCTCGTGCCGGGCGCTCGTGGGTCACCCGAGGAACGTGCCGGACGACGTGCTCGCCCGCCTCGCCGGCAACGGCGGCGTGGCGATGGTCGCCTTCGTGCCGCCGTTCGTCGACGAGGTGTACCGCGCCTGGTACGAGGGCGGGCAGCAGGGACCCGCGCCGCGCGTGCCGCTGTCCCGCGTCGCCGACCATGTCGAGCACGTCAGGGACGTCGCGGGGATCCGTCACGTCGGCCTCGGCAGCGACTACGACGGCTTCATGGACATGCCGGTGGGCATGAGCGGGGTGGACGGCTTCGTGCCGCTGCTGGAGGAGCTCGCGCGACGCGGCTGGAGCGTCGCCGACCTCGCCGCGCTCGCGGGGGCGAACGTGCTGCGCGTCCTGCGGGAGACGGACGACGCGTTCGCCGGACGGCGTCCGGCGACCGGACTCGTGCTCTGACGTAACGGATCGGTTCCGATCCGTCCGGTGCGCCGCACCCGAAACCCTCTCGAAACGCCGGGGTCCTAGCGTCGTCGCCACGTCCGGTGCCGGGGAGGCCCTGGGCCGGACGCTGCCACGAGGAGACGAATGACGCACCTGCCCGCGCGGATCACCGCGCTGACCGCGACCGCCGCTGCGGTCGCCCTGATCATGAGCGGCTGCTCGTCGAGCGGCAGCAGCACGTCGACGACGAGCAACAAGTCGCTGGTCGTCGACAACACGTTCGACCTGAAGACCTCCGACCCGGCTCGCGCGTTCGAGCTCACCGGATCGATCGTCGACAAGGCGCTCTACGAGACGGCTCTGACGTTCGAGGGCAGCGACGTCACCAAGCCGGTGCCTCAGCTCACGACCTACGCGATGTCGCCCGACAACAAGACGATCACCCTCACGCTGAACGGGAAGCACGAGTTCTCGAGCGGCAACCCGGTCACGATCGACGACATCGTCTGGTCCTACAAGCGGGTGCAGGGCATCGCGGGCAACCCGTCGTTCCTGCTGTCGGACCTGTCGACCGGGAAGCCGTTCGCCATCACGAAGACGTCCGACACCACGATGACGATCACGGACACCGCGGCCAACCCCGCCCTGCCGTACATCCTCCCGAACCCCTCCCTCGGTGTCCTCGACGAGAAGACGCTGGAGAAGCACGGCGGATCGATCGAGAAGACCGACAGCGCCGAGAGCTACCTCAACGCCACCTCGGCCGGTTCCGGCCCCTACGAGCTGTCCTCGTACAACGCGACGAGCCAGGTCGTGTTCAAGCTGAACCCGCACTACGTCGGCCCGAAGCCGGCCTACAGCCGGATCGTGCTGAAGAACGTGACCGGCCCGTCGCAGAAGATCGACGTGCAGGGAGGGCAGGCGCAGGTCGCGCTGAACCTCAACTCCCAGCAGGTCACCGGCCTCGCGTCCGGCTCGGTCGCGGTCGCGAAGACCACCTCTGCGAACCTCGGGTACATGTGGCTGAACCAGAACCCGACCGTCTCCGGCGGGGTCACGAACCAGCCCGGCTTCGTCAAGGCCGTCCGGCACGCGATCGACTACTCGGCGATCCAGAAGCTCGCGGGCAGCGGTTCGACGCAGCCCGGCGGGATCGTGCCCTCGCAGTTCCTCGGCTCGCTCGCGTCGGACAGCGCCAACTCCACCGACGTCGCCGCGGCGAAGTCGGATCTGTCGGGCTCCGGCTACAAGGGCCAGACCGTCACGCTGTCCTACCCGACGGACGCGACACTCGACGGCGTCTCGTTCGCCGACATGGCGCAGTCGGTGCAGTCGAACCTGCAGGCCGCGGGAATCACCGTGAAGCTGAACGGGCTTCCGATCGCGACGCTGCTCGACTCGTTCCGCGCGGGCAAGCTGCAGGCCGGCCTCATGTACTGGGGCCCGGACTTCCCGGATCCCTCCGACTACCTGACGTTCAGCCCCGGTGAGGGCCTCGGCCTCCGGGCGGGCTGGACCTCCGCGATGTCGCCCGAGGTGACCAAGGCGAAGGACGCGGCGATCGCCGCCCAGGGCGACGCCCGTGCCGCGGCCTACCAGGCCTGGCAGAAGGCGGCCAACGCGGACGGCGCCTTCGTGCCGCTCGTGCAGGCGGCCAAGTACGTCGTGACCAACGGGGCCACCGGCGTGACGCCGAACGCGATCTGGACGCTTGACCTCGCCAAGGTCAAGTAGCGCACTCGACGAGCGCGCGGAGACCGCCGCCCGGGCCACCCGGTCCGGGCGGCGGCTTCCGCCGCTCGTGCGCTACATCGCGATCCGGCTCGGCCTGTCGGTCGTCCTCCTCATCGGGGTGACGATCATCACGTTCGTGCTGACCAACCTCGTGCCGGCGAGCCCGATCACGGCGGCGCTCGGCGAGCGCGCGGCCGGCGACCCCAAGATCGTCGAGGCCTTCAAGAAGGCGCAGGGGCTGGACCAGCCGCTGCCCGTCCAGTACTTCGTGTACCTCGGTCACCTGCTGCAGGGGAACCTCGGCACCTCCATCGGCACCCGCAACCCGGTCACCCAGGACCTCGCCTACGCGTTCCCCGCCACCGCGGAGCTCGCGATCTTCGCGATCGCCGTCGCCGTCGTGATCGGCCTCGTGCTCGCGGTCGTCGCGGCGCTCCGGCAGAACCGGTTCTCGGACCAGCTGATCCGCGCCGTCAGCGTCGTCGGGATCTCCGTGCCGACCTTCTGGCTCGCGGTGGCCGCGTACTTCCTGTTCTTCTTCGTGCTGCACTGGGCACCCGGTTCCGGGCGGCTCAGCGCGTTCTACGACCCGCCGCCACGCGTGACGGGGCTGTTCACGATCGACGCGCTCATCGCCGGGCAGCCGGACGTCGCCGCAGACGCCTTCGCGCACCTCGTGCTCCCGGGGTGCGTCCTCGCCGTCTACACCCTCGGCCTGCTGGTCCGGTTCGCGCGCTCGTCGATCCTCGACGTGCTGAACCAGGACTACGTCCGAGCGGCCCGCGCGAAGGGGCTCTCCCCGTTCCGGGTGGTGACCGGCTATCTCCTGCGCGGTGCGCTGCTGCCCATCCTCACGATCGTCGGCCTCGCGTTCGGGTCGCTGCTTTCGGGCGCCGTGCTCACCGAGCAGGTGTTCTCGTGGGGCGGCATCGGGCAGTACGCGTACCGCGCCGCGACCTCCCTCGATCTGCCCTCGATCATGGGCGTCGGGCTCATCGTCGGCCTGGTCTACATCACCGTGAACTTCGTGATCGACCTCGTGTACGGCTTCGTCGACCCGCGGGTGCGTCTCGGATGACCGCGCTGCCCGTCAGCCGCAGGCGCGCCCTGCGGATCCCAGTCGCTTGGCGTCGACCGGCCGCCATCGGTGGGGCGGTCGTGCTGGTCCTGTGGGTCCTGCTCGCGCTCGTCGACCCGCTGCTCGGCCTGCAGGACCCGCTGAAGCAGAGCGTCGGCGACGCGCTGCACGCGCCGTCCGGCGCGCATCCCTTCGGGACCGACGAGCTCGGACGCGACGTGCTCAGCCGAACCCTCTGGGGCGTCCGCGCGTCCCTGCCGCTCGCCGTCGCGCTGGTCGCCGGATCGCTCCTGATCGGCTCGGTGCTCGGCGCGGTCGCCGGGTACCTCGGCGGGGTGGTCGACGAGGTCATCATGCGCATCGCCGACCTGGTGTTCGCCTTCCCGACGATCATCCTCGCGATGGTCGTCGCGGCGGCCCTCGGCCCGAGCCTCACGAACGCGGTCCTCGCTCTGCTCGTGGTGTCCTGGCCGAACTACGCCCGCGTGATGCGGGCGCTCGTGCTCGGCGCGAGGAACCAGGAGTACGTCATCGCCGGACGGCTGCTCGGCGCCGGGCCGTTCACGTCCCTGCGCCGGGACGTGCTGCCGAACGTGTCCGCGCCGATGCTGGTGCTGGCGATGCTCGACTTCGGCAACCAGATCCTGCTGCTCGCGGGACTGTCGTTCCTCGGACTCGGTGCCGTGCCGCCGACGCCGGAGTGGGGCTCCATGGTCGCGGACGGCGTCACGCAGTTCTCGAGCTGGTGGCTGGCGACCTTCCCCGGCCTCGCGATCTTCTCCGTCGTCGTCGCGTTCAACCTCATCGGCGACTCGCTGCGGGACGCGCTCGACCCGCGGACCGCGGGCGCCGTGCAAGGGTCGTCCATATGACCGGCCTGGACATCCGCGGGCTCGCGCTCACCATCAGCGGCCGCCGCATCCTCGACGGCGTCGACGTCGAGGTGCCCTCCGGCCAGGTCACCGGGCTGGCCGGGGAGTCCGGCTCCGGCAAGACGATGACCGGTCTCGCCGTGATCGGGTTGCAGCCGGCGGGCGCGAAGGTCACCGGCACAGTCGCCTACGACGACGGCGAGACCGTGGTCCCCGACCTCCTCGCGTTGCGACCGGGTGCGATGAACCGCCTGCGCGGCCGCCGGATCGCCATGGTCTTCCAGGATCCGACCGCCAGCCTGCAGCCGATGCTGTCGATCGGCACGCAGCTCACCGATCACATGCGGCACCACCTCGGGCTCTCCCGCGCGGCGGCGCGCGCACGGGCGATCGGGCTGCTCGAGCGGGTCCGCGTGCCGTCGCCGGAGGCGGCGCTGAAGAAGTACCCGCACCAGTTCTCGGGCGGCCAGCTGCAGCGGATCGCCATCGCCATCGCCATCGCCTGCGACCCGAAGGTGCTGATCGCGGACGAGCCGACGACGGCCCTCGATGTCACCGTGCAGGCGGGCGTGCTTCGGCTGCTGCGCGAGCTCACCGACGACCTCGGGCTGGCCGTGCTGCTCGTCACGCACGACCTCGGGGTGATGTCGGCCGTCGCCGACACCGTCGCCGTGATGCGCAACGGCGTGGTCGTCGAGCACGGCTCGCGCTACCAGGTGATCCGCGAGCCGAGGACCGCGTACGCCAGGGAGCTGGTGGAGTCGCTGCCGCACACGCCGCCGCCCGGCGTCGGGGAGGGGGACGCGTGACCGCGCGGTTGTCGATCGAGCAGGCCACCGTGACCTACCGGCAGGCCGGCCGCGGCCTTCTCACGGCGGTGGACGCGGTCGATCTCGAGGTCGGCGCGGGCGAGGTGGTCGGGCTCGTGGGGGAGTCGGGCTGTGGCAAGTCCACACTCGCCCGGGCGGTCTGCGGTCTCGAGCCGCTCGCCTCCGGCCGCATCCTGCTCGAGGGCGAGCCGGTCGGAAGGCTCGGCCTGCGCTCGCGCGACCCGCGCCTGCGCCGGATCCAGATGGTGTTCCAGAACCCGTACGCGTCGCTCAACCCGCGTCGCCGCGTGGGCTCGCAGATCGAGGACGGCCGGCGGGTCGCGGCCGGTACGGCGCTCTCGGTCACCGAGCTGCTGGAGTCCGTGGGACTCGACGCGGCTGCCGCGGCCAAGTACCCCCACGAGTTCTCCGGCGGTCAGCGGCAGCGCGTCGCGATCGCGCGCGCCATGGCGACGGGACCGGATCTGCTGATCGGCGACGAGCCGATCGCGTCGCTGGACGCGAGCCTGCAGGCCAGGGTCGCCGCGCTCATGCGGACCGTCGCTCTCGAGCACGGCGCGTCGCTGCTGTTCATCAGCCACGACCTCGCGGTGGTCCGGGTGATCGCGGACCGCATCGCGGTGATGCAGTCGGGCCGCATCGTCGAGCAGGGCCCTGCTGAGCAGGTCTGGTCGGCGCCGCAGCACCCGTACACGCGCCGTCTGCTCGCCGCGATCCCGATCGCCGACGGCCTCGGCCGTCTCCCGACGGTGTAGCCCGGGGCGGTCGTGGTCGTGGTCAGGGCTCCGAGCGCCAGCATCCGGCCACGTGGTCGTCGACGAGGCCGGCGGACTGCATCAGCGCGTACATCGTCGTCGGGCCGACGAAGCGCAGGCCCTCCCGCTTCAGCGCCTTCGCGAGCGCCTTCGACGCGCTCGTGACGGCAGGGATGTCGGTGGCATCGGCGGGCGGCACGTGCTCGGCCTGCGCGGCCGGCTGGAACGACCACACCAGTCGGTCGAGCGCGCCCTCGCCGTCCCGAGCCCGCATCGCCGCGACCGCGCGCGCGTTGTCGATCGCCGCCTCGATCTTCTGCCTGTTGCGCACGATGCCGGCATCCGCCAGCAGTCGCGCGACGTCGTCCTCGCCGAACGCGGCGACCGCCTCCGGCTCGAAGCCGGCGAAGGCCGCACGGAACTCCGGTCGCTTGCGCAGGATGATGATCCACGACAGCCCGCTCTGGAAGCCCTCGAGCGTGAGCTTCTCCAGGAGCGCGCGGTCGCCGTGCAGCGGGACGCCCCACTCGTCGTCGTGGTAGGCGGCGTAGAGCGGACCGGCTGCCCACGCGCAGCGCGCGCGGCCGTCGGGCCCGGTGACGGCGGTCATGGTCGGGAGGCTAGCGGGAGCGGGGAGCACGCCGGGACGCTAGAGCCCGGCCACCGTCGCCGTCGGCGGTGAGTCGCATCCCGGCCGGGATCGGATCTGGGGAGGAGGCGATCGCGGGCCGATCGGCCGGAGCCGTCACCGCAGCGAGCCGAGGACCGCGTCCCCCCAGTTGAGCGTGCTCGCGTAGAGGATCCAGGCGAGGTACGGCACGAGCAGCACGGCGCCCCTGCGCGAGACCCGCCAGGCGGTGAGGATGGTGGTGGCGACCAGCAGGTCCAGCAGCACGATGATGCCGACCGCGATCCAGAGCGCCGTCGGACCGATGAGCGGGTACGCGCCGAAGAACACCGGCGTCCAGATCGCGTTGACGATGAGCTGGGCGACGTACAGGACGAGCGGCCCGCGCCCGGCGCAGCCACAGCAGCCAGCCGGACACCGCGATCAGCAGGTAGAGCACGGTCCAGACGGCGCCGAACGCCCAGTTCGGCGGCGTCCAGGTGACGTGGGGCGCGGAGGCGTACCAGCCGTCGACCTGGGCGATCGTGACGATGCTGCCGAAGGCGCCCACCCCGATCGCGATGAGGACGAAGTGCCCGAGCACGCCGAGCTCGGGCCGCGTCACCGAGTGGCGGGGGCGCCGCAGCTCCGCCCTCCTGCTGGACGTCGTGTAGGACAGCGGCACTCCTTCGCCGCGACGCAGCCTCCGACCGCGGGAGGACGACGGTCCGGATCATGCCCTGCCGAGCCTCGCCGTGACCGCTGCGATCCTCGACGGCCTCCCGGTCAGCTGCTCCTCCGAGTCCGCGACCGACAGCGAGCCGATCACCGCGTTGACCCCGGCGAGGCGCAGCGGCTCCGGCTCCCACCTCGGCGGTCGCTTGCCGACCCAGGGGAGCGCCGTCAGGTCGGTGCTGCGGTCCGTCACGAGGTCGGCGACCGTACGGCCGGCGAGGTTCGCCGTCGCGACCCCGTCGCCGACGTAGCCGCCGGCCACGACGACCCGGCCACCGGCGAGCGGCGACACGAAGGGGTGCCAGTCGCGCGGGACGCCGAGCGGTCCTCCCCAGTGGTGCGTGAACCGCGCGCCCGCGGCTGCCGGGAAGAGCGCCGCGACCGTGCGCTCGAGGCGACCGTGCACGATCTCCGAGCGGTCGTACCCCGGACGGATCGCGCTGCCGAAGTGGTACCGGGCGCCGCGACCGCCGAAGACGAGCCGGTCGTCCGAGGTGCGCTGCCCGTAGACGAGGTTGTGCCGGAAGTCCGTCACCGTCGCGCCTCGGGGGAGGCCGATCCCCGCCCAGACCGCCTCCGACAGCGGCTCGGTGGCGAGCACCAGGGAGTAGAGGGGCAGGATCCGGCTGTCGATGCCGGGCAGCTCGGAGCCCCACGCCTCCGTCGCGACGACGACGCGGTCCGCGATCACCGTGCCCTCGGTGGTCGTGACGCGGCCGGGCTCGACGTCGGTGACCCGGGTGCGCTCGAAGACCCGGGCGCCCAGCCGCTCGGCCGCGCGGGCCAGGCCCCGGACGAGCTTGCCGGGATGGAGGCTCGCGCATGCCTCGGTCCACAGGGTCTCCCCGAGCGAAGGGTCGCTGCGGCGCTCCGGAACCGGCAGTCCCGCCTCCCGCGCCTCGTGCTGCTCCAGGGTCGCCGCCCGGTCCGCGAGGTCGGAGCGCACGAGCGCGTAGGTGCCCTCCCGCCGGAAGTCGCAGTCGATACCGAGCGCCCGGGCCGCACGGCCGACCTCCGCGACCGTGTCGGTCATCGCCGACATCATGGCTCCGGCGGCCACGGTGCCGTGCCGCCGGGCGAGCTCCGCCGGGCCGACCGGGAAGATCGCCGACGCCCAGCCGCCGTTGCGCCCGGAGGCGCCGAAGCCCGCGAACTCGCGCTCGACGACGACGACGCGCGCGTCCGGCTCCCGCTCGAGCACGGACACCGCGGTCCACAGGCCCGTGAAGCCGGCGCCGACGACGCAGACATCCGCCGCGACGTCCCCCGGGAGGGACGCCCGGGGCTCGAGGTCGTCGAGCCCCTTCGCCGCCAGGTCGTCCAGCCAGAAGGAGACGGACCGGGCGTCCGTCACAGACGCGTCCAGGCCTCGCTGAGGACGCCGCGCAGGATGCTCTCGATCTCGGCGAACTCGCGCTCGCCGATCGTCAGCGGCGGCGCGAGCTGGATCACCGGGTCGCCGCGGTCGTCGGCACGGCAGTACAGGCCCGCCTCGAAGAGCGCCGAGGACAGGAATCCGCGCAGCAGGCGCTCCGACTCGTCGTCGTCGAAGGTGGTCTTGGTCGCCTTGTCCTTGACCAGCTCGATGCCGAAGAAGTATCCGTCGCCGCGGACGTCGCCGACGATCGGCAGGTCCTTCAGCCGCTCGAGGGTGGAGCGGAACACCGGGCTCTTCTCCCGCACACGCTCGTTCAGCCCCTCCTCGTCGAAGATCGCCAGGTTCTCGAGCGCGACCGCCGCCGAGACCGGATGACCGGCGAACGTGTAGCCGTGCGCGAACGACGTGCTGCCGTGGCGGAAGGGCTCGTAGATCCGGTCGGACACGATGGTCGCGCCGATGGGGGAGTACCCGCTCGTCATCGCCTTGGCGCAGGTGATCATGTCCGGCTGGTAGCCGTACGTGTCGCAGGCGAAGGTCGAGCCGATCCGGCCGAACGCGCAGATGACCTCGTCGGAGACGAGCAGGACGTCGTACCGGTCGCAGATCTCCCGCACCCGCTGGAAGTACCCGGGAGGGGGTGGGAAGCACCCGCCGGAGTTCTGCACCGGCTCGAGGAACACCGCCGCGACGGTGTCAGGGCCCTCGAGCAGGATCTGCTGCTCGATCCGGTCCGCGGCCCACCGGCCGAACGCCTCGAGGTCGTCCGTCGGTCCGCCGGACTCCTCCGCGCGGTAGAAGTTCGTGTTCGGCACCCGGAAGGAGCCCGCGGGCAACGGTTCGAACTGCGCCTTCATGCCGGGCAGGCCGGTGATCGAGAGCGCGCCGTGCGGGGTGCCGTGGTACGCGTACTGCCGCGAGATCACCTTGTACTTGTCCGGCTTGCCGATGAGCTTGAAGTAGTTCTTCGCCAGCTTGTACGCGGTCTCGACGGCCTCGCCGCCGCCGGTCGAGAAGAAGACCCGGTTCAGGTCGCCGGGTGCCTCGAGCGCGAGGCGCTCGGCGAGCTCGATCGCCGCTGGGTGGGCGTAGGACCAGATCGGGAAGAACGCGAGCTGCTCCGCCTGCTTCGCCGCGGCCTCCGCGAGTCGCCGGCGTCCGTGTCCGGCGTTCACGACGAAGAGCCCGGAGAGCCCGTCGATGTACTTGCGTCCGGCGGAGTCCCAGATGTGGTGCCCTTCGCCCTTGACGATGATCGGCACGCCCTCCGCCTCCAGGGCGCTCTGCCGGGAGAAGTGCAGCCAGAGGTGCTCGCGGGCCTTCCGCTGCAGCTCCGCGTCGGTCGTCGGCGCGGGGTCGGGCACGAGCTGCTCGGTGATGGTCATGATCTCCCTCTCGTGAGCACGTCAGCAGGACCCGGCGCCGTCGGCAGGACGGGATCGGCTCCCGGTTCCCGTCGACCGTCCTCGGTCCTGCCGACGCGCTCCTTCATCGGACGCCCCAGTGGTAGGCCTGCTTGCGCAGCTGGAGGTAGACGAACGTCTCCGTCGACGTCACTCCCGGCAGCCGCCGGATCTCGGTGTTGAGCAGCTCGATGAGGTCGTCGTCGTTCTCGCAGACGACCTCCGCCAGCAGGTCGAACGTGCCCGCCGTGAGGACCACGTAGTCGACGGCGCCGATCTCGGCGAGCAGGTCCGCGACCTCGCGGACGTCGCCGGAGACGCGGATGCCGATCATCGCCTGGCGGGTGAAGCCGAGCTGCATCGGGTCGGTGACCGCCACGATCTGCATCACGCCGGTCTCGGTGAGCCGCTGGACGCGCTGGCGCACCGCGGCCTCCGAGAGGCCGACGCGCTTGCCGATGTCGGCGTACGAGCGCCGACCGTCCTCCTGCAGCTGGTCGATGATCGCCTTGGAGACCTCGTCGAGCTGCACGGGCATCGATCGGCTGCGCGCGCGGGACGTCACGACGGTCGAGTCTGTCAGGCCGAAGGGTCCGCCGCCACCGGATCCGTCGTGCAAGCCGTCACCGACGAACGGAATCAGCCGTCGCGCCCGGGAAGGGCCGACGAGTAGGTTCATCCGCATGGCGGGAACCACGACCCTCGGCAACTTCATCGGCGGCGAGCTGCGGCACGGCGACGGCAGCACGATCGATCTCGTCTCGCCGGTGACGGAGGAGGTCTACGGCACCTCGGTCGACTCGAGCGTCGAGCAGGTCGACGCGGCCTTCGCTGCCGCGAAGACCGCCTTCGGCACCTGGCGGGACTCGACCCCCTCCGAGCGGCAGCTCGCGCTGTTCCGCATCGCCGACGCGATGGAGGCGCGGGCTCAGGAGTTCGCGGCGCTGGAGTCGAAGGACACCGGGAAGCCGCTCGGCAGCCTCGTCGAGGACGAGATCCTGGTGTCCGTCGACCAGATCCGCTTCTTCGCGGGCGCGGCCCGCAACCTCCAGGGCCTCAGCGCCGGCGAGTACATGAAGGACCACACCTCCTTCATCCGCCGCGAGCCGATCGGCGTGATCGGCCAGGTCACCCCCTGGAACTACCCGCTCAACATGGCCACGTGGAAGTTCGCACCCGCCGTCGCAGCCGGGAACACCGTGGTGCTGAAGCCGTCCGAGACCACCCCGTCGTCGACCCTGCTGCTCGCCGAGGTCGCCGCCGAGTTCCTCCCCGCCGGCGTGCTGAACGTCATCACCGGCGGCCGTGCCACCGGCGCCGCGATGGTGGACCACCCCACACCGGCGATGATCTCGATCACCGGATCGGTCCGGGCGGGCATGGCGGTCGCGAAGGCCGCGTCCGGCGATCTGAAGCGCGTCCACCTCGAGCTCGGGGGCAAGGCGCCCGTCATCGTCTTCGACGACGCCGACGTCGCGCTCGCCGTCGAGGGCATCGTGGCCGCCGGGTTCTTCAACGCCGGCCAGGACTGCACGGCCGCCACCCGGATCCTCGTGCAGGAGGGGATCCACGACGAGTTCGTCGCGGCCCTCGCCGAGCACGCCCGCGCCGCCGCCACGACGGGCACGCCCGACGAGGACGTGCTCTACGGCCCCGTGAACAACGCCGACCAGCTCGCGCGCGTCGCCGGGTTCATCGACCGTCTCCCGGACCACGCGAAGGTCGAGACCGGCGGCCACCGTCACGGTGACCGCGGCTACTTCTGGGACGCGACGATCGTCTCGAACCTCCGGCAGGAGGACGAGGCCGTGCAGCAGGAGATCTTCGGCCCCGTGCAGACGGTCCAGCGCTTCCGCGACGAGGCCCAGGCGATCGCGTGGGCCAACGACGTGCAGTACGGGCTGTCCTCCTCCGTCTGGACGACCGACCACGGCACGGCCATGCGGGTGTCCCGCGCGCTCGACTTCGGCTGCGTGTGGATCAACACCCACATCCCCCTCGTCGCAGAGATGCCGCACGGCGGTTTCAAGCACTCCGGCTACGGCAAGGACCTCTCGGCCTACGGCTTCGAGGACTACACTCGGCTGAAGCACGTCATGTCCTACATCGGAGCCTGAGCGCGCCCGCACCGGTCTCAGACGGGGTCGTGATCGGCGGGCCGGCGTCGGCGCCGTTCCGGGTCGACGGCACTGCGGACTTCGACGGGGGACGGCTTTTCGCAATGGCAGGCGCCTACTACTCCGCCGAGGTCCCGGGGCCGGGAGCGGATTGGCGACTGCTCGTGACGGAGCGCTTCCTCGCCGCGTTCGGGCCCGCGACCACGGTGTCCACGATGAGCACACTGTGGCGCATCGCCGCCGACGACACGCTCGGACTCGACGCGCTGATCGCCGCCATCCCCGCCCGGGGCGTCGCGAGCGTCGACTCCTACGCGATCGCCGCGCTCGGCCGCACCACGACGTTCGTGGTCCGCGGCAGCGGCTGCGCGGACGTCTCCGTCGGCGGACGGGTGCGCCGCGTCGACGCGCGCGGCTCCGAGCCCTGGTACGTCGCCGAGCTGAGCGGTGTCGAGGCGTTCGCCCTCGGCCCGCTGCAGCGCTCGCCGGGCGACCTCGTCCAGCGGCCGCAGGACCTGAGGATCGACGGCGGGGTCGTCTTCGGCCCCTGGCTCGGCTGGTCCCTCGACTCCACGCGGGCGCCGCGCTCGCTGCCGACACCGGTGCAGGCGCCCACCCCCGCAGCCGACCCGCACGACACCAACGTGCTCGGCGACCTGGGGCGCCGCGCCGCCTCCCTGCGCCGGCACCGCGGCGAGCCGCCGCCCACCGCTCCGACGCCGGAGACCGAGATCGCCGCCGCGTTCCGACTCGGGGACCGACCTCCCGAGCGCGTCGACGCACCCGTCTACGTCGGTCGGCAGCCGCGCAGCCCCCGGATCACCGGAGGCATCCTGCCTCGACTCGTCCGTGTCGACAGCCCGAGCCGCGAGGTGTCGGCGACGCACATCGAGCTGCGCCCCACGCATCAGGGGCTGGTGCTCACGGACCTCGAATCGACGAACGGCACGGTCGTCCGGCAACCAGGCACGGGGGTGCGCCGCCTCGAGTCGGGAGAGTCGCTGCCGGTCGTTCCGGGTACGCTCATCGACATCGGCGACGGGAACGTCATCGAGATACTCGCCTACCGCTGACCGGCCATCGAACCCCGGCCGACCGCGAAGGAGCAGGCCGCACGGTGACGGAGATCGGAACGAGCAGCGGGCCGAGACGGATCGCCCTGCCGTCTGGCGCGGGTGCCGTGGTGCTCTCGTGGGGCACGGCGACGGACGTCGGGTATCGCAGGCAGATGAACGAGGACAGCTACATCGCCGTCCCGCCCATCTTCGCCGTCGCCGACGGGATGGGCGGTCACGCCGCCGGCGACCTCGCGAGCGACGCCGTCGTGAACCGGCTGCAGACGGCGGCGAAGGACGGCTTCGTGACGCCCGCCGCCATCGGCCTCGCCCTCGCCCAGGCGTCCCACGACATCGCGCACCTCGACGGCACCGCGCTGACCGGCGCGGGCACCACCGTGACCGGTGTCGCGCTCACCGTGTCCGGGGACGACCCGTACTTCGCGGTCTTCAACGTCGGCGACTCGCGGGTGTACCGCTGGTTCGAGGGCGAGTTCGAGCAGGTGACCGTGGACCACTCCGTGGTCCAGGAGCTGGTCGATTCCGGGGCGATCACCCGACGGCAGGCGGAGACGCATCCCGACAGCAACGTGATCACCCGTGCCGTCGGATTCAACGAGCCCCCGATGCCCGACTACTGGATGCTGCCGATCGAACCGGGCGTCCGGATGCTCGCCTGCTCCGACGGCCTCACCAAGGAGGTCTCGGAGGAGCGCATCCAGGCGCTCGTCTCCGCCGGTTCGCCCGCCGAGGCGACCGCGCAGGCGCTCGTGCAGGAGGCGCTCGAGTCCGGTGGCCGGGACAACGTGACCGTCGTCGTCGTCGACGTCGTCGAGGTCGAGTCCGCCCGCAGCTGACGCCCTCCCGGATCCCGATCCCTCTCGCGGACCCGGAGATCCTGCGGAACACCCCCGCACGGACGATCGTGGACGCGGCGCGTCACCGAATCGCTCGGGATCCGCGCGGGTCCCGAGATCCGCTCCTCCCCAGGGGCCGGGCTCGCGCGGACCACGCGACCGGGGCACGCTGCCCGCGTGACCGACCGACTCGCCCTGCCCGCTCGGCCGGCGCCGCCCGATCCGCCCCCGTTCCCGGTGATCGGCGTCATCGCGCCGCTCGTGCTCGCCGCCGGGCTGTTCGCGGTGCTCGGTACGCCGACGGTGCTGCTGCTCGCGGTGTTCAGCCCGGTGCTCGCGGTCGCGGCCGTGCTGGACGGACGCCTGCAGCTGCGGCGGCGGCGGAGGCGGGACGACCAGCGGCATGAGCAGGCCCTCACGGAGGTGGAGCGGGCGCTCGCCGTGCTCCGCGCCGCTGCGGTCGCCGAGGCGCATGCGGCTGCCCCGACACCGGCGGTGCTCGCGGCGGACCCGACCGCGTGGGCGGGGCGGCCGCCGTCCGGCCGTCTGGTACTCGGCACGGCGGCGGTGCCCTGCCCGCCGATGGTCGGCGGGACCCCGGTCGACGAGCGTGGCCGGGACCTCCTCGCGGCGGGTGCGGTGCTCGCGGACGCGCCCTTCGAAGTCCCGGCCGCGACGACCGTGGCCGTCGTGGGCCCCGGGCCGCTGCCGCTGGCGTTCTCCAGAGCCGTCGGCGTCGCGCGCCTCCGGGCGGCCGGCAGCACCACCGGCGCTGCCGTCCTGGATTCGACGGCGGGGGCGAGCGCCGACCTCGTCGTGGAGCTGGGCCACGATGGTGCCGCCCGGATCGTGCACGCGAGCGGTCCCGCGGCCGCCTGCGTGCTGCGGACGTTCCGGCCCGGCTTCCTCAGCGCGGACATGCATGCCGCCGCGGTCGATCGCGGTGGCGAGCTCGCGCTCGAGCAGCTGCTCGAGCAGCCGGCGAGCGGAGGGCTCGCGGCGCGCTTCCTCCTCGGTCCGGACGGCCCGGTCACCCTCGACCTGCTCGCCGACGGTCCCCACGCCGTCGTCGGCGGCACCACGGGCAGCGGCAAGAGCGCCCTCCTCACCGCCTGGGTGCTCGCCCTCGCGGCCGCCCATCCGCCCGAGCGGCTGGTGCTCCTGCTCGTCGACTGCAAGGGGGGCGCGACGTTCGACCCGCTCGCCGAGCTGCCGCAGGTGTCGGGCGTGGTGACGGACCTCGATGCGGAGGAAGCGGAACGCGCCGTCGCGAGCCTCGGAGCCGAGCTGCGCCGGCGCGAGCGCGCCGTCAGGGACTCCGGCGGCCGGGACATCACCGCGACCGGTCTGCCCCGGCTCGTCGTGGTGGTGGACGAGTACCGCGCCCTCGTGGACGGCGCGCCGCAGCTCGCGGCGCTGTTCGGCGACCTCGCCGCTCGCGGCCGGTCCCTCGGCGTGCACCTCGTGCTCTGCACCCAGCGGCCGGCGGGCAGCGTCCGGGACGACGTGCTGGCGAACTGCTCGATCCGGATCAGCCTCCGCGTGCAGGACGCCGCGGACAGCCGGGCCGTCGTCGGCTCCGACGCCGCGGCGCTGCTCGGCCGGGAGTCGGTCGGCAGCGCGATCCTGCTGACGGATCGGTCGCTGCGGGTCCGGGTCGCAGCGGTCGCGGACGAGGGGGTGCGCGAGGCGGTCCGCGCGATCGCGGCCTCGTCGACCGGTCCCGGTGCTGCGCCGCCGTGGCTGCCGCCCCTGCCCGCACGGCTGCCGATCGGGTCCCTCCCCGTGCCACCGGCGCCGCTGATCGCGCTGGGGCGGACCGACCTGCCGGAGGAGCAACGTCAGCCGGTGCTCGCCTGGGACCCGTCGCGCCGACCGCGGCTGCTCGTCGTGGGGGACCCGGGAACAGGGAGGAGCACCGCGCTCGCCGTGGTCGCACGCGGTCTCGGGAGCGCCCCGATCGCGCCCGATCCGGCGACGCTCTGGGACCGGCTCGCAGACCCGGAGACACCGCTGCTCGTCGACGACCTCGACCACCTCCTCGACCGGATCGGGGACGTGCACCGGTCAGCGGCGATCGAGCGACTCGCGGTCCGTCTCCGCGACCCGGCCGCCGCCGCCACCGCGGTGACGGTCCGCGGGCCGTCCGCCTGGGCGGGGCTGCCGCTGCGCGCGGTGACCGGTCTGTTCGACGAGACGATCCTGCTGACGCTGAGCCTGGACGACCACCTCGCGCTCGGCGGGGTCCGGAGCACCTGGGTGGGGCGCGCCGTCCCCGGGCGCGGCTGGTGCGGAACGGCCCGGGTGCAGCTGGCGCTCGCGCCCCCGGTGCCGCCCCAGCCGGCGCGCCCACCGTCGGACCTGCCGGACGGACCGCTCGCACTGCTCACCACGCGCCCACGGCTGCGGAGCGATCAGCTGCAGGCGGCTGGATGGGCCGCGCTCCCCGCCGGCGAGCTCCCCCCGCAGGCGGGTCCGTCGACGGCGCTGGTCGGTTCGCCGGCCGACTGGCAGACGCAATGGCGCGCGCTCGGCGCCCTCCGTGGCCGGGCCGCCGTGCTCGCCGACGGCTGCGGTCCGGCCGACGTCCGCAGCCTGCTCGGCGTGACCGGCGCGCTGCCACCGACCACGCACCCCGACGACGTGATCCTGGTCCCCGAGGAGGGGATGCCGACCCGCGTCCGGCTCCCGTCGTGAGCCCTCCCCGACCGCGGCGCTCAGAGCGTCGCGAGCGCCTCCCGCAGCACCGACACGGCGTCGTCCAGCTGCTCGTCCGTGATGACGAGGCTCGGGAGGAAGCGGATCACGTTGCCCCAGGTGCCAGCCGTCAGGATCAGGACGCCCTGCGAGGCGGCGTAGTCGGCGATGCGCTTCACCGCGGCCGCATCCGGCACCTTCGTGGTCGCACGCGTTCCCGGCTGCACGAGCTCGATCGCGATCATGGCGCCCTTGCCGCGGACGTCGCCGATCACGTCGAACTCCTCGGCGAGGCGCTCGAGCGCGGGGCGCAGGCGGCCCTCGATGCGCCGCCCCGCGGCGAGCAGGTCGTGCTGCTCGATCTGCTCGAACACCGCGACCGCGGCCGCGGCGGCGACCGGGTTGCCACCGAAGGTGCCCCCGAGGCCGCCGGGCTGCGCCGCGTCCATGATCTCCGCGCGGCCGGTCACGCCCGCGAGGGGCAGACCGCCGGCGATGCCCTTGGCGAAGAACACGAGATCGGGCTCGAAGCCGAAGTGCTCGCTCGCGAACCACGCCCCGGTTCGGCCCATGCCGCTCTGGATCTCGTCCGCCGCGATCACCACGCCGTTCGCGTTCGCCCAGCGCTGCAGAGCGGGGAGGTAGCCGTCGGCGGGCGTGTGGAAGCCGCCCTCGCCCTGGATCGGCTCGACGACGAGGATCGCGAGGTCCTCCGCGCCGACGTGCTTCTCGAGGTAGCCGATCGTGCGGGCCGCCGCCTCCTCGCCGGTGAGGCCGTCGCGGAAGGGGTAGGAGTTCGGCGCGTGGTGGACGTCGCCCGGGAACGGGCCGAAGCCGGCGCCGTAGGGCATCGCCTTGTAGTTCATGGCCATCGTGAGGCTCGTGCGCCCGTGGTAGCCGTGCTCGAGCACCGCGACACCGCGACGGCGGGTGAACTTGCGGGCGATCTTCACGCCGTTCTCCACCGCCTCGGCGCCGGAGTTCACCAGCACCGTCTTCTTGGCGAAGGTGCCGGGCGTGCGCTCAGCGACGAGCTCCGCGACGCGCACGTACGACTCGTACGGGGTGATCGTGAACAGCGTGTGCAGGAAGTCGCCCAGCTGCGCCTGCGCTGCAGCCACGACCGCGTCGTCCGTGTGCCCGATGGTCGTGACGCCGATGCCCGCACCGAGGTCCAGGAAGCGGTTGCCGTCGACGTCCTCGATGATCGCGCCGTGCGCCCGGGCGATGTAGACGGGCAGGGTGCTGCTCACCCCGACCGGTACCGCTCGCAACCGGCGCTCGTGCAGTGCGAGCGACCGCGGGCCGGGCACCTCCGTCACGATCCTGCGCACGGTCAGCGCGTCGTCGGTGGAGGTCGTGGGCAGCACGGAGGTCACGGGCACAGTCTAAGAACTTGGGCGCGGGGCGCTGCGAACGGGGGCCGATGGCCCAGGATGCTGCGGTGCATCTCCCGCATCGGCTCCTGCCCGCCCTCGTCGCTCTGAGCGGCGCCGTCCTCCTCGCCGGCTGCTCGAGCGCTGCTCCGAAGGCCTCGACGTCCGCCACGGGCCCGTCGGCCTCGTCGGCCTCAGCCCCGTCGGCGTCGACCGCTGCGACGACGGGCCCGCTGTCGTGCCCCACCTCCGGGCCCGAGTCGGCCGCAGTGAAGGTGACGGGGACGGGCTCGACCGAGCCGACCGTGTCGTTCCCGACCCCCACCAAGGTCACCACGACGGAGCGCAGCACGATCCGCTCCGGCAGCGGCGCGACCGTGAAGCAGGGTGACAGCGTCAGCCTCGCCTACGCCATGTACGACGCGACGACCGGAAAGAAGCTGGACAGCCGGGGCTGGTCGGCCAAGTCCCGCGTCGTGTTCCCCGTCGACGCCGCGCAGGTGCTGCCCGGCTTCGCCGAATCGATCGTCTGCGCCAGGGAGGGGGACCGCGTCGCCGCGGTGATCCCCGCCTCCAAGGCGTTCGGCACGGCGGGCTCCAAGCAGATCGCCGTCGCGGGCGGCGACTCGATCGTCTTCGTCGCCGACATCGTGGGCCTCTCGCCGACCAGGGCGACGGGCGTCTCGAAGGCGCTGCCGACCGGCTTCCCGCAGGTCACCCTCGCGTCCACCGGCGCGCCGACCGTGAAGATCCCGGCGACCGCGCCTCCGAAGACCCTGGAGATCGCCGACAGCAAGGTCGGCACCGGCGCGACCGTGCAGACGGGCGACACGGTGACCGTGCAGTACCAGGGCGTGCTCTGGCGCACCGGGAGCGTGTTCGACCAGTCGTGGGGCAAGACCGGCCCGACCAGCTTCGCCACCACGCAGGTCGTGCCGGGCTTCGGCAAGGCCCTCGTCGGACAGAAGGTCGGTTCGCAGGTCGTCGCGATCCTCCCGCCGTCGGAGGGCTACGGCACCACCGGCAGCAGCGACGGGAGCATCAAGGGCACCGACACGATGGTGTTCGTGATCGACATCCTGGCCACCGCCGCCAAGTGACCTGGCACGGATCGGGGCCGATCCGACGACACGCCGTCTCCCGCTCGCCGGGAGACGGCGTGTCGTGCTTCCGGCCCGATCGGTGGAAGGCGGGGTGATGGCGCGCGCCCTCGCGGAGCCGGAGTCCGCGCTGGGGGAGCCCGCACCCGTCCCCCACCCGAACCGGACGATCCCGCGCGCCTTCGCTCCGTACCCCCGGCCGGACGCGAGCCGACTGGCCGTACGCTCGCTGCCGTGGCATCGCAGCACTCGTACGCGCTCGCCGCGGAGTGGACGGGCAGCACCGGCTCCGGGACGACGGGCTATCGCGACTACGGCCGGAACGTGGTGCTGCGCATCGACGGCAAGCCCGACCTGCTGGCGAGCGCGGACGTCCCGTTCCGCGGCGACGCGGACCGATGGAACCCCGAGGAGCTGCTGCTCGCCGCCCTCAGCGAGTGCCACCTGCTGTCCTACCTGCACGTCGCCGTCAAGCACGGCGTCGTCGTCACCGGCTACACCGACGCGGCGACCGGCCACATGGTCGTGACCCCGGACGACGCGGGGCACTTCACCCGCGTCGACCTGCGCCCCCGCGTCGAGCTCGCCGACGAGTCGCAGCGATCGCTCGCCGACTCCCTGCACGATGAGGCGAACCGGCTCTGCTTCATCGCGAACTCCGTGAACTTCCCCGTGCTCCACACCCCGGTCGCCCCCCGTGGGTGACGGGCGCCGCCGGGTCCTGCTGCTCGGCTCGACCGGCTCGATCGGCACGCAGACGCTCGACGTGATCGCGGCGAACCCCGACCGCTTCGAGGTGGTCGGGCTCGCCGCGGGCCGTAACCGCGCCCTGCTCGACGAGCAGGCGGAACGCTTCGGCGTCCCCGCGCTCGCCCAGGGGAGCGAGGCGGCGGAGGCGCTCGTCCGCGACGTCGAGGCGGACGTGATCGTGAACGGCATCACGGGAGCCGCGGGGCTCGGTCCCACGATCGCCGCGCTCGGCACCGAGGCGGTCCTCGCCCTCGCCAACAAGGAGTCCCTGATCATCGGGGCGCCGGTCGTCAAGCCGCTCATGACGCCGGGCCGGGTCGCGCCGGTCGACAGCGAGCACTCCGCCATCGCGCAGTGCCTCGCCTCCGGCACGCACGGCGAGGTACGCCGGCTCGTGCTGACCGCCTCCGGCGGCGCCTTCCGGGGGCGGAGCCGTGAGAGCCTCGCGCACGTACGGCCGGAGGAGGCGCTCGCGCACCCCACCTGGGACATGGGGCTGATGGTCACGACGAACACCGCGACACTCGTGAACAAGGGGCTCGAGGTCATCGAAGCGCACCTGCTCTTCGACGTGCCGTTCGATGCCATCGAGGTCGTCGTCCACCCCCAGTCGATCGTGCACTCCATGGTCGAGTTCGTGGACGGCGCGACGATCGTCCAGGCGTCGCCGCCCGACATGCGCCTGCCGATCTCGCTCGCCCTCGACGCGCCCCACCGCATCCCAGGCGTCGGCGTACCGCTCGACTGGACCGTCCCGCAGTCGTGGACCTTCGAACCGCTCGACGAGCACGCGTTCCCCGCCGTGGCGCTCGCGAAGCTCGTGGGGGAGGCGGCCGGCACCCGGCCCGCCGTCTTCAACGCGGCGAACGAGCAGGCGGTGCACGCGTTCCACGCGGGGCGCCTGGCGTTCCTCGACATCGTCCCGGTCATCGAGGCCGCGCTCGCCACCGTGGCCGAGGAGTCCGGCGCCGTCGATCTCGCCGGTGTGCTCGAGGCCGATCGCCGCGCCCGCGAGGCCGCCGACGCCCTCATCGCCTCCTCAGGCGCTTCATAGCCCGGGGCGGCCCGGTCGCGCGCTCCTGATGGGCGCGGGACGTACCCTGTCCGCCGTGACCGCCCTCCTCTTCATCGCCGGGGTCCTCGTGATCCTCGTCGGCGTGGTCCTGTCGATCGGGCTGCACGAGGTGGGGCACCTCGTGCCCGCGAAGCTGTTCGGCGTCCGCGTGACG
This sequence comes from Acidobacteriota bacterium, assembly GCA_019352055.1. Classification (GTDB taxonomy): domain Bacteria; phylum Actinomycetota; class Actinomycetes; order Actinomycetales; family Microbacteriaceae; genus Amnibacterium. Next base: position 111,642 of record JABBOB010000001.1, on the reverse strand, counting down.
CAGTACATGATCGGGTTCGGGCGCACGATCTGGTCGCGGCAGCGGGGCGAGACCGAGTACGGCATCAAGGCGATCCCGCTCGGCGGCTACATCTCCATGGTCGGGATGTTCCCACCCGCCAGGCAGCGCAGACGCGGCCGGCTCTTCGAGGGGCGCCCGGCCGCCCCGCCGCCGGGGACCGTCGGCGAGGCCGTGGAGGACGTCGTCGAGAGCATCGAGGCGCCCTCGCGGGCCCGGACCGCCTCCACCGGGTTCTTCAACACGCTGGTGCAGGACGCCCGCGACACCAGCCGGGACCAGATCGTGCCCGGCGAGGAGCACCGCGCGTTCTACCGGCTCGCGGTCTGGAAGCGGGTCGTCATCATGCTCGGCGGCCCGTCGGTGAACCTGATCCTCGGCGTGCTGTTCACCGCCGTCCTGCTGATGGGGTTCGGCGTCCTGACGCCGACGACCACCGTCGCGTCGATCTCGCAGTGCATCGTGCCCGCCACGCAGACCAAGGACACCTGCTCCGCGTCCGACACCGCCGCCCCGGCCGCCGGCACCGCCCTGAAGCCGGGCGACCGGATCACCGCGATCGACGGCACGCCCGTCGCCTCCTGGTCCGACGTGACCGCGATCATCCGCCGGTCCGCGGGCAAGCGGCTCGACCTCACCGTCGCGGCGAAGGCGGGCGGCACCGAGCACATCAGCGTGACCCCCGCCACGAACACGGTCGCGGTGACGGACTCGCTCGGCAACGTGGTGAAGGACGCCTCCGGCGCGATCCGGACCCAGACCGTCGGGTTCATCGGGATCTCCGCGACCGAGGCGCTGCAGCAGCAGCCGATCACCGCCGTCGTGCCGGCCGTGTGGACCAACGTCACCTCCGTCGCCGGCGTCATCGTCAACCTGCCCGCCCGGCTCGTCGGCGTCGCGAACGCCGCGTTCGGCACCGGTCAGCGCGACCCGAACGGCCCCATCAGCGTCGTCGGCGTCGGCCGCGTCGCCGGGGAGATCGCGGCGAACCCGCAGATCACCATCACCTCGAAGATCGCCAGCCTGATCGGGATCCTCGGCAGCCTCAACATCGCGCTGTTCGTGTTCAACCTCATCCCGCTGCTCCCGCTCGACGGCGGCCACGTCATCGGCGCGCTGTGGGAGGGCCTGCGGCGCAGCATCGCGAAGCTCTTCGGCCGCCGTGACCCGGGCCCCGTCGACACCGCGAAGCTGATGCCGCTGACCTTCGCCGTGTCGATCCTGCTCGGCGGCATGAGCCTGCTGCTCATCTACGCCGACCTGGTGCACCCCATCCAGCTCTTCTGAGCTCACGGCGGCGGGGTCGTGTCGTGCGGGCGCTGCGCAGCCCATCACCCGGGGGCACGTAGCCTGAAGCGTTGCAAGGAGGTGCCGTGCCCGCACTCAACATCGGTATGCCGAAGCCCCAGCCCGAGGTGCTCGCGCCGCGTCGGAAGTCCCGGCAGATCAAGGTCGGCAAGGTGCTCGTCGGCGGCGACGCACCCGTCAGCGTGCAGTCGATGTGCACGACCCCGACACCGGACATCAACGCGACCCTGCAGCAGATCGCCGAGCTCACCGCCTCCGGCTGCGACATCGTCCGCGTCGCGGTGCCGTCGCGGGACGACGCGGAGGCGCTCCCGATCATCGCCAAGAAGAGCCAGATCCCGGTCATCGCCGACATCCACTTCCAGCCGAACTACGTGTTCGCCGCGATCGACGCCGGCTGCGCGGCCGTGCGGGTCAACCCGGGCAACATCCGGAAGTTCGACGACCAGGTCGGCAAGATCGCCGCCGCCGCGAAGGCCGCGGGAGTGTCGATCCGCATCGGCGTGAACGCCGGGTCGCTCGAGCCGAGCATCATGGAGAAGTACGGCAAGGCCACGCCGGAGGCGCTCGTGGAGAGCGCCGTCTGGGAGGCGAGCCTCTTCGAGGAGCACGACTTCCACGACTTCAAGATCTCCGTGAAGCACAACGACCCGGTGATCATGGTCAAGGCGTACCGGCTGCTCGCGGAGCGCGGCGACTGGCCCCTCCACCTCGGCGTCACGGAAGCGGGCCCGGCCTTCCAGGGCACCATCAAGTCCGCGACGGCGTTCGGCATCCTGCTTGGGGAGGGGATCGGCGACACGATCCGCGTCTCTCTCTCCGCACCGCCCGTCGAGGAGGTCAAGGTCGGGCTGCAGATCCTGCAGTCCCTGAACCTCCGTGAGCGCAAGCTCGAGATCGTGTCGTGCCCCTCCTGCGGCCGTGCCCAGGTCGACGTCTACTCGCTCGCCGAGAACGTGACCGAGGGACTCCAGGGCATGAGCGTCCCGCTCCGCGTCGCGGTCATGGGCTGCGTCGTGAACGGGCCGGGGGAGGCGCGGGAGGCGGACCTCGGTGTCGCGTCCGGCAACGGCAAGGGCCAGATCTTCGTCAAGGGCCAGGTCGTCAAGACCGTCCCGGAGTCCGAGATCGTCGCCACCCTGATCGCCGAGGCGAACCGCCTCGCCGACGAGATGGGCCCCGGCGCGGCGACCGGCACCCCGGAGGTCGTCACCGTCTGACCCCGACCCCGCTGGTCGAGCACGGGGCTCCCCGCCCGTGTCCGGTCCGCTCGAGCCGTCCGCGGGGTCTCGAGGCTGTCCTCGCTCGCACCTCGACCAGCGAGTGCGGAGGAGTCCCGCGTGCTACAGCGCGTCGTGGACGATCAGCCACGTCGCGATCGAGACCTGCTCGCCCTGGTTCGAGATCCGGTGCGGGACGTCGCACGGGTAGGTGATCGAGTCACCGGGACCGAGCACGACCTCCTCGTGCTCGAAGCGGATCGTCAGCTCCCCGAGCTCGACCGTGCCGACCTCGTACCCGGTGTGGGTGATGAGCGCGTTCTCCGAGTCGGCATGCGAGCCGGGCGGGTAGGTCGACTCGAAGAAGTCGACCCCGCGGGTCGGGCCCGGGGAGAGGCGGCGGTAGAGCACCCCGTCCTCGAGCTCGACCGTGCCGATCTCCCCGGCGCGGGCGAGCACGTACCCCGTCGCGCTGGCCCCGGATGCGCCGTCGCGGGCCGATTCGTCGAACACCCGGGCGAGCGGGACGCCGAGCGCGGACACGATCGCCAGCAGCCGGTTCACCGACGGCTGCAGCTTGCCGCGCTCGATCTGGGACACCGCGCTGACGCTGATGCCGAGCCGGTCGGCCAGCTCGCGCAGGCTGAAGCCGCGCTCGAGCCGCAGCGCACGCAGGCGACCGCCGAGGTGGTCCGTCTCCAACGCCTCGAGCGCCTGCTCCTTGGCCGTCACGATCGACAGTGTGCCGGACGGTCGGGGAGCGGCCGCACCCGGCTCCTCCGGAGGAGTCGACACGCGGGAGGCGCGCCGTCGAAACCGACCCGTAACGGGGACGAAACCGGGCACGGGCCGTGAAGCCCTAGCTTCACAGTGTCGCCGGCGGGTCCATCCACACCGCTCCATCCCGCGCTTCCCGGCCACCGGCGCTCGCCGCGCCGGCCGTCTCACTCCGCGCCCTTCGCAGGCGCCGTCCGTCGTTCCCGCACGCCATCTTGGAGGCACACGCCATGTCCACCACGGAGGAATCGGCCGTCCTGGTCGAACAGCTCCCCGATGCGCACCACCCCGCAGGGGTCGGTCTCATCAAGCCCTCGTACGACCCGGACCTCACCAACGAGGACCTCGCGCCGCTGCACAAGCAGAGCTGGAGCACCTACAACATCTTCGCGTTCTGGATGTCGGACGTGCACTCGGTCGGCGGCTACCTCACCGCCGGCACCCTGTTCGCGCTCGGCATCGCCGCCTGGCAGGTCCTCATCGCCCTGGTCCTCGGCATCGTGATCGTGATGGTCTTCGCGAACCTCGTCGCGAAACCGAGTCAGAAGACGGGCGTGCCCTACCCCGTCATCAACCGGGCGATCTTCGGGGTGAAGGGTGCGAACATCCCCGCGATCATCCGCGGTCTCATCGCGGTCGCCTGGTACGGCGTGCAGACCTTCCTCGCCGCGCAGAGCCTGAACATCATCTGGCTGAAGTTCGTCCCCGGCTCGGAGGCGCTCACGCATGTGGGGTTCCTCGGCCTCGACGCGCTCGGCTGGATCTCCTACGCGATCCTGTGGGTCGCGCAGGCGGCGCTGTTCTGGCGCGGTATGGAGACGATCCGCCGCTTCATCGACTTCGCGGGGCCCGCGGTCTACATCGTGATGGTGATCCTCGCGGTCTACCTCGTCGCCCGGTCGGGGTGGACGGTCAACCTCTCGCTCTCCTCGGGGAAGCCCCTCACCATCGGCGCCGCGATCCCCGTGATGATCGGCGCGATCGCGATCGTCGTCTCGTACTTCTCGGGGCCGATGCTGAACTTCGGCGACTTCGCCCGGTACGGCAAGAGCTTCACGGCCGTGCGCCGCGGCAACTTCTGGGGACTGCCGGTCAACTTCCTGTTCTTCTCCCTCCTCACGGTGATCACCGCCTCCGCGACCGTGCCGGTGTTCGGGAAGCTGATCACCGACCCGATCGAGACCGTCAAGGCGATCGACGCGCCCTTCGCGATCCTGCTCGGTGGCCTCACCTTCGTGACGGCGACCGTCGGGATCAACATCGTCGCGAACTTCATCTCCCCGGCGTTCGACTTCTCGAACGTCTCGCCGCAGAAGATCAGCTGGCGGATGGGCGGCATGATCGCGGCCGTCGGCTCCGTGATCCTCACGCCGTGGAACTGGTACAACAACGACGCGGCGATCCAGTACTCGCTCGGCATCCTCGGCAGCCTGATCGGCCCGCTCTTCGGCATCCTGATCGCCGGCTACTACATCGCCGCGAAGCAGCGCATCGCGGTCGACGACATGTACACGCTGTCGCCGAAGGGCATCTACTGGTACTCGAACGGCTTCAACCCGAACGCGGTCGGCACCGTGATCGGCGTCGGGGTGGTGACCATCGCGCTCACCCTGTTCGCCCAGGTCGGGAACTTCGGCTGGTTCATCGGCTGCGGCCTCGGCTTCGTCGTGTTCGCGATCCTGGAGCGGATCAACCCGCGCATCCCGGTCCCGGACGCCGCGGCCGGCAACGTCTCCGACGGCACGGTCGCCTGAGCTGCCCACCGATGCGCATCCTCGTCGTCAACCCGAACACCACCGCCGCCATGACCGCGTCGATCGGCGCCTGCGCCGCTCGGGTCACCACGGCGGAGGTGGTCGCGGTGAATCCGGCGATGGGGCCCGCATCGATCGAGAGCCACTACGACGAGGCGCTCGCCGTGCCCGGTCTCCTCACCGAGATCGAGCGCGGCGAGCGCGACGGCGCCCAGGGCACCGTCATCGCCTGCTTCGGCGATCCCGGCCTCGACGCCGCCCGCGAGATCGCGGTCGGCCCGGTGGTCGGGATCGCGGAGGCGGCGATGCACGTCGCGACGCTGCTCGGCCGGACGTTCGGCATCGTCACGACGCTGTCCAGAACGATCGGGACGGCCCAGGATCTCGTCGAGCGCTACGGGTTCGGCGCCCGGTGCGTCGCGATCCGGGCCTGCGACATCGCCGTCCTCGACCTCGATGTGCCCGGCAGCCCGGCCCGCGCCGTGGTGACCGAGCGCTGCAGACAGGTCGTGGAGGAGGACGGCGCCGACTCCGTCGTGCTGGGCTGCGCGGGCATGGCGGACTTCTGCGACGAGATCGCCGAGGCCATCGGCGTGCCCGTCATCGACGGGGTCGCGGCCGGGGTGAAGCTGGTCGAGGCCCTCGTCGCTCTCGGGCTCACGACGAGTCGTCGCGACGAGTACGCCCCCCCTCCGGTGAAGGCGTACTCGGGGGCACTCGAGGGCTTCACCCGGCGGAAGCCCCTCGCGCCGGTGACCGTCCGGTGATCCCGGCGGAGCGCGCGAGCCCCCGGACTGGGGCGCGGCGCCGGCGCACCTCCCGACCTAGCCTGGGCCGTCAGCGCGGCCCGAACGCCCGCTTCACCCGGCCCCGATCGCCCGTCCGATCGGGGCCGCGGCAGTGCCGGGGGCGCTCCGGCGGTCAGTAGGCTCCTGGACCGTGGTGACGCGCATGAGCCGGCTGTTCCTCCGAACCCTGCGTGAGGACCCGGCCGACGCGGAGTTCCGCAACCACAAGCTGCTGGTGCGCGCGGGCTACATCCGCCGGGTCGCGCCGGGCGGGTTCGCCTGGCTGCCGCTCGGTCTGCGGGTCAAGGCGAAGATCGAGACCGTCGTCCGGGAGGAGATGGACGCGGCCGGTGCGCAGGAGGTCCACTTCCCGGCGCTGCTCTCCGCGGAGCCCTACAAGACCACCGGTCGGTACGCCGACTACGGCGACGACATCTTCACCCTCGAGGACCGCAAGGGCGTCGAGTACGTGCTCGCACCGACGCACGAGGAGGCCTTCGCCCTGCTCGTGAAGGACCTCTACTCCTCCTATAAGGACCTGCCGCTCAGCATCTACCAGATCCAGGAGAAGTTCCGCGACGAGACCCGTCCCCGCGCGGGACTCATGCGCGGCCGCGAGTTCACGATGAAGGACGCCTACTCGTTCGACATCGACGACGAGGGGCTCGACGCCTCCTACGACCTGCAGCGTGCGGCGTACGAGCGCGTCTTCAGGCGCCTCGGCCTCGAGTACGCGATCGTCTCGGCGCACGCCGGCGCGATGGGCGGCTCGAGGAGCGAGGAGTTCCTGCACCCGACGCCCATCGGCGACGACACGTTCGTGCGTTCCTCCGGCGGGTACGCGGCGAACGTCGAGGCGTTCCGGACCCTCCCGCCCGCGCCCCGCGAGATCGCAGGGCTGCCGGCGGCGACCGTCTTCGACTCGCCCGACACGCCCACGATCGCGACGCTGGTCGCGCTGCTGAACGACCGGCACCCCCGTGGCGACGGCCGCGAGTGGACCGCGGCGGACACGCTCAAGAACGTCGTGCTCGCGCTCACCCACACGAACGGCGAACGCGAGCTCGTCGTCGTCGGCATCCCCGGCGACCGCGACGCGGACCTCAAGCGCGCTGAGGCGGCGTTCTTCCCCGCGGCGGTTGAGGCGGCCACGGAGGCGGATTTCGCCGCGCACCCCGTGCTCGTGAAGGGCTACATCGGGCCCTGGAGCGCGGCCGGTCCGGTGCTGGGCGGGTCCTCGACGAGCGGCATCCGCTTCCTCGTCGACCCGCGCGTCGTCGAGGGCACCGAGTGGGTCACCGGAGCGAACGAGCCCGAGCGCCACGTGCTGTCCCTCGTCGCCGGTCGGGACTTCGAGAACGACGGCGTCGCCGAGGTGGCCGAGGTGCGCGCGGGGGACCCGGCGCCCGACGGCTCCGGACCGATCGAGCTCGCGCGCGGCACCGAGCTCGGGCACGTGTTCGCCCTCGGTCGCAAGTACGCGGACGCCCTCGGCCTGCAGGTGCTCGACCGCAACGGCAAGCTCGTCACGGTCACGATGGGCTCCTACGGCATCGGTATCAGCCGCGTGATGGCCCTGCTCGCGGAGGCGAACTCGGACGACAAGGGGCTCGCGTGGCCCCGGTCAGTCGCGCCGTTCGACGCCCTGATCGTCGCCGCGGGCAAGGACGAGGCCCTGTTCGAGGCAGCGGAGCGCATCGGGCGCGAGCTCGAGCAGCGGGGCGCGGACGTGCTCGTCGACGACCGTCGGATCTCGCCGGGCGTGAAGTTCAAGGATGCCGAGCTGATCGGCGTCCCGACCGTCGTCGTCGTCGGCCGCGGCCTGACCGACGGGGTCGTCGAGGTGTGGGACCGAGCCGCGGACACCCGGTCCGAGGTGGCGCTGGTGAGCGTCGTCGACCGGGTCGCCGCCCTCCTCGAGGGCTGACCATGCGCGTCCCGCCGATCGTCTGGGCAGGCGTCGTCGCGGTCGTGGTGCTCGGACTCGCGATCACGCTCGGGCTCCTGACCGGTCCGGGGCCGCAGCCGTCGTGCACGCCGAGCCCGGGCGCGACGACCACGCCGTCGGCGTGCGCCAGCACGTCGCCCTCCTCGACCGGCTGAGCCGTGTCCGCACCCCGGCTGGTGGCCACGGACCTCGACGGCACGCTGCTGCGGTCGAACGGCTCGGTCTCCGCACGGACGGCCCGCGCGCTCCGTGAGCTCGACCGACGCGGGACACCCGTGGTCTTCGTCACCGCGCGACCGATCCGCTGGGTGCAGGACCTCGCCGGCCACGTCGGCGCCGGAGGCTGGGTCGTCTGCTCGAACGGCGCCGTGCTGCTCGACCTGCACCGCTCCGAGGTGGTGGTGGCACGGACCATGTCCGCCACCACGGCGCGGCAGGCGGTCGCTGCGATCCGTACCGCGGCGCCGGCGGCGGGTTTCGCGCTCGAGGGGCTCCACGGCTTCGCCAAGGAGGACGGCTTCATCGAACGGACGCCCGCCCCGCCCGGATCGCCGATCGGGCCGATCGAGTCGCTCATCCGGGACGACGACGTCCTCAAGCTGATGAGCCGGCACGAGACGATCGCTCCCGACGACTTCCGCGCGCTGGTGGCCGCAGCCGCTCCCGGTGTCGAGGTGACCGCCTCAGACCGGTCCGGCCTCGTCGAGCTGAGCGCTGCGGGCGTCACGAAGGCCAGCACCCTCGCGCTCGTCTGCGAGCGCCTCGGGGTGCGACCTTGGGAGGTGGTCGCGTTCGGGGACATGCCCAACGACGTGCCGATGCTCGCGTGGGCCGGCCGGTCGTTCGCCATGGCGGAGGCGCATCCCTCCGTCGTCGCGATCGCCAGCGACCGCGCGGCCGGGAACGACGAGGACGGCGTCGCCCGAGCGCTCGAGATGCTGTTCGGCGTCTGACCGGTTCCGGGACATCCGCCCAGGCGCGCGCATGGGCAGATGTCCCGGATCGGGTCAGACGCGAGCGGGGATGCGAGAGCGGACGGCGCTCGAACCGTCGGCGAGCCGCTCGACGTGCAGGCCTGAGGGGATGTCCTCCTGCATCGCCTCCACATGGCTGATCAGCCCGACCGTGCGCCCGCCCGCGCGGAGCGAGTCGAGTGTCTCCATGGCCGTGTCCAGGGTGCGGCGATCGAGCGAACCGAACCCCTCGTCGACGAACAGGGTGTCGAGGCGCACCCCGCCCGCCTCGGCGGACACGACCTCGGCCAGTCCCAGCGCCAGCGCGAGGGAGGCGAGGAACGTCTCCCCGCCCGAGAGGGAGGCCACCGGTCGGGGGCGCCCGGTGTGCCCGTCGAGCACCTCGAGGCCGAGTCCGCTCCTCGCACCCCGGTAGGCCAGACCGTCGTCGTGCTGCAGCGTGAAGCGGCCGTCGGTCATCGCCGAGAGACGCACGTTGGCCGCCGCCACGATCTGCTCCAACCGGGCTGCGAGCACGTAGCTCTCGAGGCGCATGCGGAACGCGTTCGACCCCCCGCCGCGGACCACGTCGGCGAGCGGGCCGACGACCTCCAGCTGGGCGCGGTCCCCGGCCATGGCCGCATCCACGTCTGCGATCGCAGCGGCGAGGGCGCGGGCGCTCGCCGCGCGCATCCGCGCGCTGGCGAGCCGGTCGGCCGCGGCATCGCGCTGCTCGAGGGCCTCCGCCTTGGCCGTCTCGGTGCCGGCGACATCGGCCGGCTCGTCGGGAGCGCCCGCGACGCCGCGGTCGGCGAGCTGCGCTGTCGCGCCGTCCCTCGCCGCCTCCCACTCCCGCACGCGCTGCTCCATCGCGCCGCGCTCGAGCGCGGGCAGCGCGGCGGCTCTCGCCGTCCGGGCATCCGCGACGCCCACCTCGGCGAGCACCTGCTCGACCCGGACCGCGGAGTCGGCCGCGGCCGCGATCGCGGCGTCCAGCCGCCGCTCCGCGCCCTCCGCCGCGTGGAGCGCCCGCCGCCGTGCCTGCAGCGCCTGCACGCGGGCAGCGACCGACGCGGCGTCCTGGCGCGCCACCGCTACCCGCTCGGCGGCGGCGGCGGCGGCGGCGCGGGCCGCTCCGGCAGTCGCCGATCGTGCCTCCGCCATCGAGCGCGTCGCAGCGATGGCGCGGTCCAGCTCGTCGACGCGCAGCTCGAGCTGCGCGAGCTCGTGCGCAGCCACGTCCCGCTCGTGGGCCGACTGCCGAGCCGTCTCGACGGCCTGCTCGGCGGCGGCGGCAGCGGCCTCGGCGTCCGCTGCGGACGCCCCACCGGTCGCGGCCTCCGCGGCGGCGACCGCGGCACGGGCCTCGGCGGCGCCCCCGCTCGCGCTGGACCGCCGCTCCGCCGCCTGCTGCTGCGCGCGCTCGGCAGCGGTCACAGCGGCGTCGTCGGGCGTGCGGGCGTCGTGCCGAGCCGGCGCGGGGTGCTCCGCCGAGCCGCACACCGGGCACGGTTCGCCCGGCTCCAGCCTGGTGGCCAGAAGCCCGGCGGCCCCCGCGAGCCTCGCGGCGATCAAGGACCTCGTCCGAGCGAGCGCGTCCTGCTCGTCCGCGAGCGCGCGGTCGAGCCGGCGCTCCGCCTCTGCCGCGGCGGCGACGGTGGCGCGTGCGGCACCGAGGGCTTCGATGACGGCTCGCCGGCGCAGCAGCTCCGCCTCCGCACCGGATGCCCCCGCGGCGACCGTCTCCGCCGCGAGCCGCCGCTCCTGCAGCGCCGCGCGACGGGCCGGAAGGGATCGTGCCTCCTCCAGGAGGGCGTGGAGCGCGGCCTCCGCCTCCCCGCGGGCCCGATCCGCCTGCTCCGCATCCGCGGCGAGCCGCGGGAGCGCGAGCTCGTCCTCGACCCGCTCGGCGAGGGCGCCGAGGGCACCGTCGACCTCCGCGCCGGCTGCGGCCGGGTCGTCGACCGCGCCGCCGAGCGGCAGGCGCGCGGCTCGGACGGCCTGCTCCGCGGCGGCGATCTCCGCCGTCGCCCGATCGGACGCATCCAGGGCCGGGAGCACCGGCAGCACTCGCACCGCCCCGGCGATGCGGCGGCGCATCGCCTCGACGTCGTCGCGTCGACCGTCGAGCACCGCGAGTGCCGCCTGCGCGGCGGTCCGACGCCGCTGCAGGTCCGCGAGCGCGACCGCATCGGCGGCCTCCCGGTCGGCGACCTCGAACGCGACTCGAGCAGCCTCGGCGCCCCGCTGCGCGTGCTCCGCCGCGGTCGCGAGCCGCTCGGCTGCGGTTTCGGCCCAGTCGACGAGCGCGTCCTCCGGCGCGTCCTCCGCACCGATCTCGGCCAGCCGGGCCACGTCCGCCCGCACCGTCGCTGCGCGCATCGCGACAGCCTGCTCGAGCACCCGGGCGCGCTCCGCGACCTCGGCCTCGAAGCGCTGGAACCGCTCGGTGCCGAACAGGGCGCGCAGCAGGCCGAGGCGCTCGTCCGTCTTGGCCCTGAGGAACTCCTGGAAGCGGCCCTGCGCCAGCAGGATCACCTGGAGGAACTGCTCCCGGCTGAGCTGCAGCACGGGTCCGAGGTGCTCGGCGACGTCGACGGGCCTCGCCGCCACCCCGGCCCAGGCCGCCAGGGTGTCGTCCCAGCGCTCGAGCGCCGCGGTCTGTGCCGCGCGGGTCGTGCCGGTGCCCCGCTGCTTCGGCCGGTCGTACTCGGGGGAGCGGACGACCCGCCACCGGTCGCTTCCGACGGCGAACTCGAGCGTGACGCGCGTCGGGGTCCCGTCGGGCGCGTAGTCGCTGCGCAGCCGGGCCTGCGCGCCGTCGTACCGGGGAGCGGTCCCGTAGAGCGCGAAGCAGATCGCGTCGAGGATGCTCGACTTGCCGCTCCCGGTCCTGCCGGTGATGAGGAAGAGCCCCGCCTCGTCGAGCGGTGCGAAGTCGATCACCTGCTCGGCGGCGAACGGTCCGAAGCCCTCGATCAGCAGGCGCTCGATCCTCACGCGGCGCGCTCCGCCGCGGCGACGGACGAGAGCACCTCGGCGACGAGCTCGGCCTCCGCGTCGGAGGGCCCCGCGCCCGCCCGCACGTGCTCCAGGAACCCCGCGATCAGCGCGGCGTCGGGCAGGCCCGCCGTGCGATCACCGTAGCTGCGCGCATCGGCGGGCCGGACGCCCTCGGGCCGGTGCTCGAGCCGTGCGACGAACGGGAACCGCGCGCGAAGGCGGGCCATCGCGTCCTGCTGGCGCACCGCGTCGGTGATGACGGCCTGGATCCAGTCCTGCTCCCGGTCGGCGAGCGCCGGGTCCTCGAGCAGCCGGGCCAGGTCGCCGGTGATCTCGCTGAGCCGCCGGGGGACCGGCAGATCGAGCCAGCGGACCTCGGCGAGCCCGGCCGCGTCGAGGTCGACGAGCCATCCGCCGCGCATCGGCGACGTCTCGCCGAACGAGTAGTGCAGGGGTGCACCGGCGTAGCGCACCCCCTCCGCGAGCCGCACGCGGGAGTGCAGGTGCCCGAGGGCGACGTAGTCGATCCGCGCCGCGTCGGTGCCCGCGAAGACCGAAGCGGGCACGATGTCCAGGCCGCCGGCCGTGATGTCCCGCTCGCCCCCGGCGGCCTGCGGCACGACCCCGGCCGTGGCGAAGCAGTGCGCGAGGACGACGCTGCGGTTGGCGCGCCCCGCCGCGGCCGTGCGGATCCGGTCCATCGCCGTGCCGAGCGCGGCGGCGTGCGATCGCTCGCCGACGAGGAGCGGCTCGAGGAACGGGATGCCGTACACGTCGACGGCGCCGTGCTCGTCGCCGAGCTCGACCGGGGCGTCGAGCGCATCCGCCCTGGTGCGGACGTGCACGCCGCCCGCGGCGGCGAACGGGGCCTGGTGGCCGAGCCGCGCCGCCGAGTCGTGGTTGCCGCTGGTCATCACGACGGCGGCGCCCGCAGCGCGGATGGCGAGCACGGCCTCCTCGAACAGCTCGAACGCGGCGGCGGCCGGGGTCGCCGAGTCGAACACGTCGCCGGCGACGAGCACCACGTCCACGTGCTCGCGGCGCACCGCGTCCGCGAGCTCCAGCAGGACGCAGCGCAGCGCAGCGAGCGTCGAGTGCCCGTGGAAGGTGCGGCCGATGTGCCAGTCGGAGGTGTGGAGCAACCGCATGCCGCGCACGCTAACGGCGCGCTCGGACACCGCCTCCTGAGCACGCCGCCCCACGGCGGGGCTCAGAGCGCGGGCACCGCGATCCGCAGATCCATCGAGGCGACCCGCTGCGGGACGCCGTCGAACGCGACGACCCGCTCCGGCGACGCGGCCCACGCGGCGTCGAGGAGCGCGAATGCCGCCTCGTCGCCCGCCGCGGACACAGCCCACACGAACTCGTCCGTCGCGGGCACGACGAACGCGGACTCCAGGCGGAATCCGAACGCCTGCCTCGCGGGGAGGAGCCGGCTCCGCCACCAGTCGAGGAACGCGGGCAGCTCGCCCTCGACGATCCGGTACCGGCGCAGCTGCACGGTGCGTGCCTCGCTCATGGGCTCCTCCAGCGGCTCGATCGGGCGCTGCTAGCGTAGGGGGGCTCGAAACGCGGGCGGATCGAGACGAGGGAGCGCCCGATGGAGATCGATCTGGCCGTCCTCAGGCTGATGGAGCGCGAGCGGGAGATCCCGTTCGACGAGCTCGTCCGCATCATCGAGGCGGCGATCCTGACCGCCTACCTGAAGCACACCGACCGCCCGGAGCACGCCCCTGCCGGCACCCCGGCACCGCGCGTCGAGATCGACCGCAAGACGGGAAAGGTCGCCGTCTACGTCCCGGAGCTGGACGAGGCGGGCGAGCAGATCGGCGAGGCCGTCGACGACCCGCACGACTTCGGCCGCGTCGCCGCGTTCGCCGCCAAGCAGGTCATCAACCAGCGCCTCCGCGACCTCGGCGACGAGCGCGTGCTCGGCGAGTTCAAGGGCCGTGAGGGCGACATCGTCGCCGGCATCATCCAGCAGGGCCCGAACCCGCGGATGGTGCACGTCGACCTCGGCTCCATCGAGGCGATCCTGCCGCCCGAGGAGCAGGTGCCCGGCGAGAGCTACCAGCACGGCGACCGCATCCGCGTCTACGTCACGAGCGTGTCCCGCGGGCCGAAGGGACCGTCCATCACCGTCTCGCGCACCCACCCGGCCCTGGTCCGGCGGCTGTTCGCGCTCGAGGTGCCGGAGATCGCGTCCGGGCTCGTCGAGATCACCGCGATGGCCCGGGAGGCGGGTCACCGCTCGAAGGTCGCGGTCCGCGCCACGCAGCCCGGCATCAACGCCAAGGGTGCGGCGATCGGCGAGCTCGGCGCCCGCGTGCGCGCCGTCTCCGCCGAGCTGGGCGGCGAGAAGATCGACATCGTCGACCACTCGGACGACCTCGCGACCTTCGTCGCGAACGCGCTGTCACCGGCCCGCGTGACCAGCTCCTACGTGCTGGACAAGGGCTCGAAGGCCGTCCGCGCGCTGGTGCCCGACTACCAGCTGTCGCTCGCGATCGGCAAGGAGGGCCAGAACGCCCGCCTCGCCGCGAAGCTCACCGGCGCGAAGATCGACATCCAGCCGGACTCCATCCTCGAGCAGGACTGACGGCCTGCGGGAACACCGCGGGGCGCCCCGCCGTTGGAGCTCACCGAGGAGCACCGTCCGCGCCGCCCGGCGGCGGGTACACTGCTCCTCGGAGCGGCCCAGGCTGTCGCTCCTTCCACTGCCGCTCCATCCGGATGCGGGCAGTTCTCACCACGCGAAGTGGAACAGGCACATGGACCAGCGATGAGCGACTCGAAATGAGATCCGCACCGCAGTAGCGGCCTGCCCTGTCCGGGCAGGCCTGGACAGGAGAGAAGTGGCGAAACCACGCGTCCACGAGATCGCATCCGACCTCGGGATCGACACCAAGCTGGCGCTCGCAAAGCTCAAGGAGATGGGCGAGTTCGTCAAGGGCCCGTCTTCGAGCGTCGAGCCGCCCGTCGTCCGCAAGCTGAGGGCGAAGCTCGCGGCTGACGGCATCGCGACCGCAGGCGGTCCTTCCGGACCGCGCCCCGGCGCACCCGTCGCCGGCCGACCGGCGAATCCGGGCGCCCGCCCGGCCGCTCCCGGCCCGCGCCCGACCGCGGCGCCGGCGGCCGCGCCCGCCGCCGATCGGGTGGCGCCGGTCGCCGAGCCCCGCACCGCGCCGCAGCCCTCCACGGAGCGCGCTGCTGCCCCGCAGCCCGTCGCCGAGCGCCCCGCTGCCCCGCAGCCCGTCGCCGAGCGTCCGGCCGCTCCGGCGCCGCAGTCCGCTGCCGAGCGTCCGGCGTCGACCGACGAGACCCCGCGCCCGGTGCAGGAGCGCTCGGGTGCCCCGCGTCCGGCCGACGCGGCGACCCCCGGCACCTCGACGCCCGGTTCGATCCCGCGTCCGGGCGGAGCCGCTCGTCCCGGGGCCCCGCGTCCCGGCAACAACCCGTTCGCCTCGAGCCAGGGCATGGGCCGTCCCACGACCCCCCGCCCGGGCAACAACCCGTTCGCCTCCAACCAGGGCATGCGCCCCGGTGGGACGACCGGTGGCGGCGCGACCGGAGGCATCCCGCGTCCGGGTGCTCCGCGTCCCGGTGCTCCCCGTCCGGGTGCTCCGCGTCCGGGTGCTCCGCGTCCCGGCGGTCCCGGGATGGGCGCCCCGCGGCCCGGATTCGGCCAGCGTCCCACCTTCCAGCGTCCCGGCGGCGCGGGCGGCGGCGCCGGTCGTCCCGGTGGTGCCGGTGGCGGCTTCCAGCGCCCCGCGGGCGGCTTCAGCGGTCCCCGACCGGGCGGCGGCGGCCGTGGTCGCGGCCCCGGCGGCGGCACCGCGGGTGCATTCGGCAAGGGCGGCGGCAAGTCCCGCCAGCGCAAGTCGAAGCGGACGAAGCGCGCCGAGTTCGAGATGCGCTCGGCCCCGAGCCTGGGTGGCGTCAGCGTCCCCCGCGGCGACGGCAACGCGATCATCCGGCTCCGCCGCGGTGCGTCCATCACGGACTTCGCGGACAAGATCGACGCCAGCCCCGGCAACCTCGTGACCGTGCTGTTCCACCTCGGTGAGATGGCCACGGCGACGGAGTCGCTCGACGAGGCCACCTTCCAGGTCCTCGGCGAGGAGCTCGGCTACAAGATCCAGATGGTCTCTCCCGAGGAGGAGGACCGCGAGCTGCTCGACGGCTTCGACATCGAGTTCGAGTACGACGAGGACGACGAGGACCTGGAGATCAGGCCGCCGGTCGTCACCGTCATGGGTCACGTCGACCACGGCAAGACGAAGCTGCTCGACTCCATCCGGAACGCCAACGTGGTCGCAGGCGAGGCCGGCGGCATCACGCAGCACATCGGTGCCTACCAGGTGTGGAAGGAGCACGAGGGCAACGAGCGGGCCATCACCTTCATCGACACCCCCGGTCACGAGGCGTTCACCGCCATGCGTGCCCGTGGTGCCGAGGTGACCGACCTCGCGATCCTCGTGGTCGCCGCCGACGACGGCGTCATGCCGCAGACGGTGGAGGCGCTGAACCACGCCCAGGCGGCCGGTGTGCCGATCGTGGTCGCCGTCAACAAGATCGACCGCGAGGACGCCAACCCGTCCAAGGTCCGTCAGCAGCTCACCGAGTTCGGCCTGGTCGCGGAGGAGTACGGCGGCGACACGCTGTTCGTCGACGTCTCCGCCCGGACCGGCGCCGGCATCGACGAGCTGATGGAGGCGGTCCTGCTGACCGCCGACGCCGGCCTCGACCTGCGCTCCAACCCGAACCGCGACGCCCGTGGCGTCGCGATCGAGGCGCGGCTCGACAAGGGTCGCGGCGCGGTCGCGACGGTGCTCATCCAGACCGGGACGCTGCGCGTCGGCGACTCGATCGTGGCGGGCACGGCCTACGGCCGCGTGCGGGCGATGAGCGACGAGAACGGCAACCCGATCGCCGAGGCGTACCCGTCACGGGCCGTCCAGGTCCAGGGCCTCTCCTCCGTCCCGCGAGCCGGCGACACCTTCCTCGTCACCGAGGAGGACCGCACGGCCCGTCAGATCGCGGAGAAGCGCGAAGCCGCCGAGCGCAACGCACAGCTGGCCAAGGCCCGCAAGCGCATCTCGCTCGAGGACTTCATGGGTCAGATCGAGGCCGGCAAGGTCGACTCGCTGAACCTCATCATCAAGGGCGACGTGTCCGGTGCCGTGGAGGCGCTGGAGGAGTCGCTGCTGAAGATCGAGGTCGACGACAGCGTGCAGCTGCGCATCATCCACCGCGGTGTCGGTGCGGTGACGGAGTCCGACGTCAACCTGGCGACGGTCGACAACGCGATCATCATCGGCTTCAACGTGCGCCCCGACCCGAAGGCCCGCGAGCGGGCCGCTCGCGAGGGCATCGACGTCCGCTTCTACTCGGTGATCTACGCCGCGCTGGAGGACGTCGAGCAATCGCTGAAGGGCATGCTCAAGCCGGAGTTCGAGGAGGTCCAGTCGGGCCTCGCCGAGATCCGCGAGATCTTCCGTTCGTCGAAGGTCGGCAACATCGCCGGTGTCATCGTCCGCAGCGGCACGATCACGCGCAACGCGCGTGCCCGCGTCATCCGCAACGGCGTCGTGGTGGGGGACAACCTCCAGATCGACTCGCTGCGCCGCTTCAAGGACGACGTCACCGAGGTCCGGACGGACTTCGAGTGCGGTATCGGCCTCGGTCGGTTCAACGACATCCAGGTCGGCGACGAGATCGAGACGACGGAGACCAAGGAGAAGGTCCGCGCCTAGCGCGCTTTCACGGATCAGGACGGATCCTCCGACACGCCGTGTCCCGGACTCCGGGGCACGGCGTGTCGGGATTCCGGCCTGATCCGTGAAAAGAGGAGGAGGAACTGATGGCTGATCACGGCAGGGCCGCGAAGCTCGGCGACAGCATCAAGCAGATCATCGCCAAGCGGCTCGAGAAGGGTCTGCGCGACCCGCGTCTCGGCTTCGTGACGATCACGGACGTCCGCATGACGGGCGACCTGCAGCACGCGAGCGTCTTCTTCACCGTGTACGGCACGGAGCAGGAGCGCGAGGACTCCGCCGCGGCGCTCAAGGCCGCGACCGGACTGTTCCGCACGGAGGTCGGCAGGAACATCCATGCCCGCCTGACCCCGACGCTCGAGTTCATCCCCGACGCGATCCCGGAGAACGCGGCGCAGGTGGCGGACCTGCTGGCCCGCGCACGTGAGCAGGACAGCTCGACCCGGGCGCTCGCGGTCGGCGCGGAGTACGCCGGCGAGGAGGACCCGTACGTGAAGCCGCGCGAGGTCGACGAGGAGTGAGCGGCAACCGGGCCGAGCGACGGGCCGCGGCCCGGACGCCGTCGCTGGCGAACCGCTACGGCACGCGGAAGCAGCGACGTGCTCTCGGCCCCGCCGCGGTCGGCGTGATCGTGCTGCTCGGCGGCCTGCTGCTGGTCGGACAGGACGCCTACCTGTTCATCCGCTTCGGCGTGAGCATCCTCGCCGTGATCACGGCCGTGTTCGTCTGGCAGTCGCGCCAGTGGGCCTGGCTGCCGGTGCCGCTCGTCGTCGCGGTCCTCTGGAACCCGATCCTGCCCTTCGCCTTCGCGGGACAGCCGTTCCGGCTCGGGCACCTGGTGGCGGCCGTCGCGCTCCTCGCCACCGGCGCGTTCGCCCGGTACACCCCGCGCGACTGAGACGTCACCCCGGAAGGGTCCATCCGCCCTGTGCCCGCACGGCAAGGCCGTCGGCGAGCAGCCCGCCCAGGATGCGGGTGCGCACCTCGGTTTCTGGGAGCACCTGCGCGACCTCCGCCTCCGTCACCGGCACGTCGCTCGCCCGCAGCTCCGCCATCACCCGGCCCCGCAGCTGCCGGTCGGAGCCCTCGAAGCGGGCCTGCCTCCGCGGAGTCCCGCCCGCGTGCTCGGGGTGCCCGGCGAGCCGCCACGCGCACACGGCTGCGAGGGGGCACTCCTCGCAGCGCGGCGCCCGGGCCGTGCAGACGATCGCGCCGAGCTCCATCACCCCGGCGTTGAACGCGCGCTGCTCCTCGCGCCCCTCCGGCAGCAGAGCGGCCATCGCCGGCAGGTCGCGCCGTGAGTTCGGCGGTCCCGGCAGCGCCACGCCCAGCACCGCCCGGGCGAGCACGCGACGGACGTTCGTGTCGACCACGGGGTGCCGATGCCCGTGCGCGAAGACGGCGATCGCACGAGCCGTGTAGTCGCCGATGCCGGGGAGTGCGAGCAGCTGGTCGACGTCCTCCGGCACGACGCCGTCGTGCCGCTCCACGATCGCGCTGGCGCAGGCGTGCAGCGCCAGCGCGCGCC